>NZ_JBHWGV010000102.1:0-32848 GCF_042732955.1 Kitasatospora sp. NPDC059747
AGCCCCCGGAGCGGCCACCCCCGCAGCCACCCCCGGCACCCCCCACCCACCCGAAAGCCCACCCCGCACCCAAGCCCCGCGCAGCGGCCCCCATCCGCCCCACCCCAGTGGCACCCACCCCTCCCCCATGCGAGTGTGGCGGACAGCACCAAGGACCCCTCCCGGTAAGACCCGCACGGTAAAGGGATGAGCGATGGAACGACCCCGGATCCTGATCGTGGGCGGTGGCTTCGCCGGCCTGGAGTGCGCCCGCCGCCTCGAACACAAGCTGGCGCCCTCCGAGGCCGAGATCTCGCTGGTCACGCCGTTCAGCTACCAGCTCTACCTGCCGCTGCTGCCGCACGTCGCCGCCGGCGTCCTGACGCCGCAGTCGGTGGCGGTGTCGCTGCGCCGCAGCCTGCGCCGGACCCACATCGTGCCCGGCGGGGCCATCGGGGTGGACCCGGTGTCCAAGGTCTGCGTCGTCCGGAAGATCACCGACGAGGTGATCGCGCAGAAGTACGACATCCTCGTGCTCGCCCCGGGCAGCGTCACCCGCACGTTCGACATCCCGGGCCTCACCGACTACGCCCGCGGCATGAAGACGCTCGCCGAGGCCGCCTACGTCCGCGACCACGTGATCGCCCAACTCGACCTGGCCTCCACGACGCTGGACCAGAACGAGCGCGAGTCCCGGCTGCAGTTCGTCGTGGTGGGCGGCGGCTACGCGGGCACCGAGACGGCGGCCTGCCTGCAGCGCCTGACGACCGCCGCGGCCCGCCGCTACCCGCGGCTGGACGCGCGGCAGATCAAGTGGCACCTGATCGACATCGCCCCGAAGCTGATGCCCGAACTCGGCGACGCCCTCGGCACGGCAGCGCTGGAGGTGCTGCGGGCGCGCGGCATCGAGGTGTCGCTGGGCGTGTCGGTGGCCGAAGTCGGCGCCGAGTCGGTCAAGTTCACCGACGGCCGGGTGCTCCCCTGCCGGACGTTGATCTGGACGGCGGGCGTCGCCGCGAGCCCGCTGATCGGCACGCTGGACGCGGAGACGGTGCGGGGCCGGATCGCGGTGACGGCGGAGATGCGGGTGCCGCAGTTCGACGGGGTGTTCGCGCTGGGCGACGCCGCGGCCGTCCCGGACCTCGCGAAGGGCGACGGCGCGGTGTGTCCGCCGACCGCCCAGCACTCGGCCCGGCAGGGCCGCGCGGTGGCGAACAACGTGATCGCCTCGCTCCGCCACCAGCCGCTGGAGCCGTACTACCACAAGGACTTGGGCCTGGTGGTCGACCTGGGCGGCAAGGACGCGGTGTCGAAGCCGGTCGGCGTCGAGCTGCGCGGGGTGCCGGCGCAGCTGGTGGCCCGCGGCTACCACCTGATGGCGATGCGCACCAACGTGGCGAAGTTCCGGGTGGGCGCGAACTGGCTGCTGAACGCGACGGCCGGCGACGACTTCGTCCGCACGGGCTTCCTGGCCCGCCAGCCCGCCCGACTGCAGGATTTCGAGTACACGGACGCGTACTTGACGAAGGATCAGGTCCGCGCACACGCCCAGGCGCTGCTCGCGAAGGGCTGAGGACCCGAGGGGCCCTGGCCTCCCCCGTTCCACACGGGGAAGGCCAGGGCCACGTCGCGCCACGTCACATCGGGTCACATCGCGTCACATCGCAAAACGTCACTCGGCGGCCAGGTACATCCCGCTCGCGTCCTGCCCGGCCGTGTTGCGGCACGCGTAGTTCCCGCTGCTCCGCGCGAACAGCTGGGTGAGGCAACTGCCCAGCGCCTGCTGCCCGTAGTAGTTCGGGTGCATCGACTCCTGCAGCGCGCCCTGGGTGGTGTTGAGCCCGCCGTCGAGGAAGCGTGCCCACTCGCTGGTGGCCGCGGACGGCGCGGCGTCCGTGGTCGGCTGCTGGGTGGCCGTGGAGCAGACCTCGCGCCCCTGCAGCATGTCGGAGAGGTCGAGGAACTGGACGCCCTTGGCCGCGGCGACCTGCGCCAGCGCCTTGGAGACCTGCGGCACCATCGAGTCGCGCGCCCAGTCGGCGTCGCCGTCCCAGAACGGGCAGCCGCCGGTGTTGGAGCGGGTCCAGCCGCTCTCGGGGTAGCGCATCTCGGAGCTGCGCGGGATCGGGGACGGGTAGGACTGCAGCACGAGACGGTAAGTCCCCTGCCCGTAGCCCGCGTTGGTCATCACCGCACGGATCTCGTCGATCGCCTTGCCGACGCCGGCCATCGCCGCCGGCATCTTCGAGTCGATCGCGGACTGCTGCGAGCCGTGGCAGTAGCTGTACCAGACGAGGTAGTCCTGGACGCAGCTGGAGATGACGCCGGAGAACCCGAGGTCGTTGCCGCCGATCGACAGCGTGATCAGCTTGACGTCGTTCTGCGCGGCCACGGCGGCGAGCTGGTCGGCCTGCGGCGCCTCGCCCTTGAGCGACTGGCCGCCGCTGGAGGCGCGGAAGACGTTGTTGGTGACGGCGCCCGAGCAGGCCAGGTTGATCTGCTTGGCCGCCACAGAGGACGCACCGGTCACCTCGGCGACGTCGGAGCGGTCGCAGCCGTTGGCGGCGGTGGCACCGTAGACGGCGCTCGGGTCGTAGGAACTTCCGTTCCAGGCACGGTCGGTGCCGCTCCGGTCGCCGCTGCCGTCGGCGGAGTTGCCCATCCACCGGCCGGCTTCGCCGGAGATGTAGCTGTCACCGAGCGTGACGCTGGCGGTGGGCCCGCTCGGCGCCGCGGCGGAGGCGGCGGATGCGGGCGCGGCGACGGCGACACCGCCGCCGATCGCGAGCGGGAGGGCGAAGGCCGCGGTGAGCAGCCTGCGGGCGAGTCGCGGGGTCGTGCGGGTGTTTCTCGAACCGTTTTCGGGCACGGCGGAACTCCTGCGGCTCGGTCTCCCCGTGGTGTGGGGACGGGAAGACGCGTGTGAGGGTAGGCCGCCGGCGCCGGTGGCGCGATGAAGATGGCATGACAGAGCTGGTTACCGCTAGGTACGTGCAGCAGGTTTCCCGCTTTGTTACCCACGGGTTCAGACCAGCCCCCACCCGCTCGGCCACCGATCCCCCTCCCCGAACCCCCGCCCCGGCCACCCGCACCCGCCGCACCCGCGACACCCGCACCCGCCACACCCGCCACACCCGCCGCACTCACACCAGCCGCGACCCGCCCCCGCCCGCCCCGAGCACCGCCGCGAGGTCGTCCGCCAGCCGCGGCGCCTCGTCCGGCCGGAGGTCGGCCGTGGTGATCCGGATCCCGGGCGGCGACTGGATCCGGTACCGCGCGCCGGGCGCCGCGACCCATCCGCGCTGCACGAGCGCGGTGAGCGCGGAGGTCTCGTCCGGCACGGGCACCCAGACGTTCAGCCCGCTCTCGCCGTGCGCCGCGATGCCGCGCGCCGCGAGCTCGCCGAGCAGCGCGTCCCGGCGGGCCCGGTAGACGGCGGCCACGGTGGCGACGGGCGCCGCGCCGGTGCGCCAGAGCTCGGCGACCGTCCGCTGGAGCAGGTGGCTGACCCAGCCCGCGCCGAGCCGCAGCCGCCCGGAGACGCGCCCGATGGTGTCCGCGTCACCGACCGCGACGGACAGCCGCAGGTCGGGCCCGTACGCCTTGGCCGCCGAGCGCACGACCGCCCAGTGCCGCGAACCGGCGCCGGCCAGCGGGTGGTAGGCCTGGTCGACCATGCCGTGCCCGTGGTCGTCCTCGATCAGCAGCACGTCGGGGTGCCCGGCCAGCACCTCGCGCAGCGCCGCGGCCCGGGCGGCGGTGAGTGCGGCGCCGGTCGGGTTCTGGGCCCGGCTGGTGACGATCACGGCGCGGGCGCCCTCGTCGAGCGCCGCGGCGAGCGAGTCGGGCAGCGGGCCCTCGTCGTCGAGCCGGACGGGCGCGGGCCGCAGGCCCATCGCGGGCAGCAGGTCGAGCAGGCTGCCCCAGCCCGGGTCCTCGACGGCCACCGCGTCGCCGGGGCGCAGCCGGGTGCCGAGGATGCGCTCGACGGTGTCGAGGGAGCCGGAGGCGACGGCGATCGGGCCGCCGGGCAGGCCGTCGGCCTCGAAGGAGGCGCGGGCGAGGGCGAGCAGGCCCGGGTCGACGGAGGGGTGGCCATAGAGCACGGGCTCGGCGCGGGCCGCCTCCGCCGCGGCGGCGAGGGCCGGGGCGAGGTCGGGCAGGAGGCCCGGGTCGGGGTTGCCGGCGGACAGGTCGCGGGCGTGCGGGGGCACGGGCACGCGGATCTGGTCGCGGGTGGTGAGGGCGGGCCGGGGCAGGATGCGGCTGCCCTTGCGGCCGGCGGTCTCGATCACGCCGCGGTCGCGCAGCAGGCGGTAGGCGGCGGCGACGGTGTTGGCGTTGACGCCGAGCTCGGCGGCGAGGTCGCGCAGCGGGGGGAGCGCGGTTCCGGGCGCGAGCTGCCCGCCACTGACGCCCTGTTCGATGTGGGCCGCGATTTCGCTGGCGCGTCGCCCTTTCAGCGGATAGTCTCCTAGCACAAAGCAAATTATGCACTAGTACATAGAGGTTTGTCATGTCGGTCCCTGCCACGGACAGCACCACGTCGGACGCCACCGCCGCCACCACCACCGGTGCCACCTACGCCCGCACCGCCCGCACCACGCCGACGCGCTACAAGGACCGCGCCACCTGGGAGCGGGACGCGATCCACGCGATACTCGACAGCACCTACCTCTGCCACCTCGGCTTCGTCGCCGACGGCGCACCGGTCGTCCTGCCGACGATCTACGCCCGCGTCGGCGACCGCCTCTACGTCCACGGCTCGACGGGCAGCCGCCCGATGCGCGGTGCCAAGGACGACGAGGGCCTGAAGGTCTGCGTCACCGTCACCCTCGTCGACGCGCTCGTGCTGACCAAGTCCGCGTTCAACCACTCCGTCAACTTCCGTTCGGTGGTGGCGCACGGCACCGCCCACCAGGTCACCGACCCGGAGGAGCTGAACGTCGCCCTGGACGCGCTGGTCGACCAGACCGTCCCCGGCCGCTCCGCCGAGGTCCGCCCGGCCAACGCCAAGGAGCTCGCCGCCACCGCCGTGATCCGCCTCGACCTGGACGAGGTCTCCGCCAAGTCCCGCGACGACGGCGCCAACGACGAGCCTGAGGACGTCGACCTGCCCTACTGGGCCGGCGTCGTCCCCGTCACCAGCGGCTTCGGCACCCCCGCCCCGGCCGCCTCCACCACCGTCCCGCTCCCCGCGCACCTGCGCGAGCTGGCCGGCTGACGAAGGCACCCCGCCGATGCACGACCAGACCCAGACTCAGACCCAGAACGAGAACGAGAACGCGTCATGCTGATCCGCTCCTGGGACCGCGGCGACGAGGCCGAGTGGCGCGCCTGGCTCGCCGAGGGCCGGGACTTCGGCCTGCTCGCCGCCAACGGCGGGCAGGGCGAAGGCCCCGTCCTGGTCCCGACGCACTTCCTGCTCGACGCCGACCGCGGCGAGATCCTGCTGCACCTCGCCGCGCCCAACCCGCTGCTCGCCGCCGTCCGGGCCGACCCGCACGTCACCCTCGCGGTCACCGACGGCTACGCCTTCGCCCCCGGCCACTGGCGCGGCGCACCCGGCACGCCCACCAGCTACTACGCGTCCGTCCACTTCCAGTGCACGGCGGAGATCGTCGAGTCGGCCGCGGGGAAGGCCGAGATCCTCAACCGCCAGCTGGCACACTTCCAGCCCGAGACCCCGGACACCCGGGTCGTCCCGGGCGAGGGGGAGTTCTCCCGGCTGCTCCCGGGCCTGCGCGGACTGCGCCTGACGATCCTCCAGGTGCGCGCCAAGTTCAAGTACGACGACAAGAAGCCGGCCGACGAGCAGCACGCGATCGCCGAACGCCTCGCCGAACGCGGCGGCGGCCAGGACACCCTGGCCCGCACCCAGCTGCTGCGCCGCAACCAGCGGCGCACCGCCGGCTGAGCCCGCGTCACCCCGGAGCACACGGGCCGCACGCCCCACCCCGCGCCCAGCGCCCAGCGCCCGACCACAGACCGCACACCCGGCCGCCCGACCACAGGCCGCACACCCGGCCACCCGGCCACCCGGCCACCCGGCCACCCGCCTGACACGGCATCACCCGATCGGCCCACGAAACCGGGCCTCGGCCCCCCGCCACTGGTCGAATGTGAGACGTACCCTGCCCGCCCGGCGGGGCCCGGGGCCCCGCCCCCCGCCGGCCCCGTGGCCGGGCGGAGCGGCTCAGGCCTTCTTCACCACGCTGGACTTGAGCTGCATCGCGCCGAAGCCCTCGATGCGGCAGTCGATGTCGTGGCCGTCGACGCCGTCGACGAGGCGGATGTTGCGGACCTTGGTGCCCGCCTTGATGCCGGAGACGCTGCCCTTGACCTTGAGGGCCTTGACGACGGTCACGGTGTCGCCGTCGGCCAGCACGTTGCCGACGGCGTCCTTGATCACGCGCTCGCCGGCCGCGGCCGCAGCGCCCTCGCCGGCACCGGCGCCGGCGGGGACCCACTCGTGGCCGCACTCCGGGCAGACCATGAGGGCGTTCATCTCATAGGTGTACTCGCTGGAGCACTGCGGGCACGGGGGGAGGTTGTCGCTCATGTGATCAGGATATCCAGTCGTTCTCAGGGGTGTTTTCCGAGGTCAGCGGGTGTCTGACGGCGGTTCTTCGAGGCGCGGTCGCGGAGCGCCGCAGCGCCGGGCGTATGTGCAGGCGCCGGCCCGTGGTGGCGGCTTCGGCGAGGACGGTCCGGAGCGCCGGCAGGTCGACGGTCCGCGGGCCGGCGGGAGCGCCGTGGTCGTCGTATTCGGTGATGGTGAAGTGCAAGGGCGGCCTTACTGCGGGATCGCGGTCGACGGGCTGAGCGGCAGGCGGACGTAGACGGTCTTGCCACCGTCCGGCGCGGGCTGGATCTTCAGGCCGCCGCCGAGGTGACGGACGAGGCCGGCCACGTCCGCCAGGCCGCCCGTGTCACCCGCGCGCGGGATGTCGGGCAAGCCCGGGTGCCCGTCGCGCACACCGGCTTCGAGGTGGGTGTCGGTCATGGCCAGCAGCAGGTCGAAGAACGGCGAGCGCGAACCGGCGTGCCGGACCACGTTGGTGACCAACTCGGTGATGGCGAAGACGGCGGCGTCGTGCACGACCGTCTTCGGCGGCACGCCCCACCCCGTGAGCACGGTGACCGTGATCCGACGGCTCGTCCGGGCGGCCGGCCAGGTGCCGGCCAGGCTCATCCGGTAGCTGCGGTGGTGGTCGGCGGGCTCTGCCGGCTCGGCGGAGCGGTGGTCGCGGTACCGCCGATCGCGCCAGCGGCGGATCACCGTACGCCCTCGGCGAGTTCGGTCAACGGGACGCTCCGGAGGGGCCGCCGGACAAGGCCCGGCTGGGCAAGTGGGTACGGGCGAAGGCGATGGCCTCCGGCGTGCTGTCGAATATGTGCCCGTCGACGCGGAGCCGGTCGAGCACCCCGAGCGCGTCGAGGGGCCGATGGTGCTCGTCGCGGATGCCGGAGACGAGGACGAGCGTGCCGCGCCCCCGGAGTCGGGCGACGGCGTCGCCGAGGACGGTGGCACCGCTCGCGTCGATCGCACTGACCCGCGACATGCGGAGGATCACGACCTTCGCCTCGGCGCCCTCGGTCAGCTCCAGCAGGAAGCGGTGCGCGGCCGCGAACAGCAGCGGGCCGTCGATGCGGTAGGCGACGATGTGCTCGGCGAGCAGCGCCCGCTCCTCGTCGTGGTGGTCGGCCGGGGGAAGGCCCGCGTGCAGCGGGACCCGCTCGACCCGGGCCGCCTTCGCCACCGCGGCGAGCGCCAGGGCACCGGAGACCAGCAGGCCGATCGCGACGGCGGTGACGAGGTCGAAGGCGAGCGTGGCGGCGGCGGTGAGGACGAGGACGGCGGCCTCGCCGCGCCCCGAGCGGGCGAGCGCGCGCAGCGAGCCGACCTGGACCATCCGTACCGCGGTCGCGATCAGCACCCCGGCGAGCGCGGCCAGCGGGATCCCGGCGACGAGCGGTGCGGCGGCGAAGACGATCACCGCGAGGACGGCGGCGTGAACGAGGGCCGCGAGCCGGGAGACGGCGCCGGAGCGGACGTTCACGGCGGTGCGGGCGATCGCGCCGGTGGCGGCGACGCCGCCGAACAGCGGGGCCGCGAGGTTGGCCAGGCCCTGGCCGAACAGTTCGCGGTCGCCGTCGTGGCGCTCGGAGACGCTCATCGCGTCGGCGGCGGTGGCGGACATCAGGGATTCCAGCGCGGCCAGCGCGGCGACGGCCAGGGCGGAGGGCAGCAGGGCCGGGACGGCCGAGGGGTCGAGGAAGTCGAGCGAGGGCGCCGGGAGACCCGCGGGCACGTGCCCGATGGTGGCGACGGGGAGGCCGGCGAGCCCGGCGGTGACGGTCGCGGCGACGACGGCGATCAGCGAGAACGGCAGCGCGGGCCGCAGCCGTACGCCGACGAGCATCACGGCCGCGACCGCGAGGGCCACGCCGATCGCCGCCCAGTGCGGCGCGGCGGCGAAGTCGCGGGCCGCCTGCGCGGCGACGACGGCCGGGTTGTCGCCCCCCGGCTTCCTCACGCCGAGCGCGCCGGACACCTGCTGGAGGGCGATGACGCCGGCGATGCCGAGGGTGAAGCCCTCGACGACGGGCACGGGGACGTAGGCCATCCAGCGACCGGCGCGCAGCAGGGCGAGCGCGATGAGGACCGCCCCGGCGAGCAGCCCGACGGTGAGCACGCCGCCGGTGCCGTAGCGCGCGACGATCGGGACCAGGACGACGGTCATGGCGCCCGTCGGGCCGGAGACCTGGACGTCGGAACCACCGAAGACGGCGGCGAGTGCGCCCGCGACGACGGCGGTGGCCAGTCCGGCCTCGGCGCCGGCGCCGGAGGAGATGCCGAAGCCGAGCGCGAGCGGCAGCGCGACCACGGCCACCGTGAGCCCGGCGACCAGGTCCTTGCGGGGCGAGCGGCCCATGGTCGCGAGGACCCGCCGGGTGGGCAGCACGGATCCGGCCCGGTCACGGACGGCGTCGAGGACCGTGCGGACGGCCATCGTTCAGCCCTCTCCTTGCTCTTCTTCGGCGGTGTGCGGCAGGTCGATCCCATGGGCGGACGCGATCCACAGCAGGGTGGCGACGCGCCCGGCGTAGGCCTGGGCTCCTTCGTCGTCCCGGTCGGCGCGGGCCTGCCGCAGCTCCTCGCGCGCCCGGGCCAGTTGTTCGCGCAGTTCCTCGTCGAACGCTGCGGTCACAGCCGTCCGCTCCTCTCCCCCGCCGTTGCCGGTCCAACGTCACGACAGCATGTATGGATATGAAGAATTTTTCAAGTCGCTGCTTTCGCATGTGATGGATTCCGACAGTAGCGATCTGTTGTGATCAGTAACGGTCAAAACGACGACCACGAAGCGCCCGGTGCCTACGCTCGGTGCGCGGTCGGCAGACGGCCGGCCACGACGCGAGACGGTCGGGAGGACTTGTTCGGATGGCAGGCATCGAGGGCGCACTCAAGGACGCGATGGCGATCGACGGGGCGGTGGGCGTGGCCCTGGTCGACGCCACCAGCGGGATGGCGCTCGGCACGCTGGGCGAGGCCTCCGGCCTGGACCTCCAGGTCGCCGCGGCCGGCGCCACCGACGTCGTACGGGCGCAGCAGCGGGCGGCGGACGCGCTCGGGCTGCTCGGGGAGAAGCTGGAGGACAGCCTGACGACGCTCACCCGCCAGTACCACCTCGTGCGCCCGCTGACGTCGCCGGGAGGGAAGGGGCTGTTCCTGTACCTGGTGCTGGAGCGGACCCGGGCGAACCTGGCGATGGCGCGGCATCAGGTGCGGCGCATCGACGAGGAGCTGGTGGTCTGAGCCGGAGGGCGGGCCTTACGGCCGGGCGGGTCCCTCGGGCTGGGCGAGCAGGCCGTTGAGGAGCTCGGCCTGGCCGCTGATGACGCCGCCCAGGATGGCGCGGGCGACCCGCAGGAGCTCGGCGACCTGGGGGTTGGTGAGGCGGTAGTAGACGGTCGAGCCCTCGCGACGGGCGATCACCAGGTTGGAGCGGCGCAGCACGGCGAGCTGCTGGGACAGGTGGGAGGCTTCGACGCCGACCTCGGGCAGCATCTCGGCGACGGCGTGCTCGCGCTCGCTCAGCAGCTCCAGGACGCGGATGCGCACGGGGTGGCCGAGGGTTTTGAAGAACTCCGCCTTCAGCTGGTACAGCGGGGTGCCGACCACGGGAGGCGGGGTGGGCGTTTCGGCGTTCACGTCGTCACCGTCTCCGTCCGGGCCGATCGTCGTCGATCTCGATCGATCTTCGTCAAGGAGTTGACCTTAGCAACCGACGGGACGGACGCGCAGGTCAGCCCCGTACCGGGCGGACGGCCCGGCCGCGCACCCGCCGCCGCCCCCAGGCACAACTCCAGGAGCGGCGGCGAGCCTGCATGCGCCCCCGCGACCATCGGGACGGATCGGACGTCGGAAGCGCCCGCGGCACCACCCCGGCCACGCCCGCCCGGCGCGGGCCGAGAGACACCAACCACTGCCCGCGCCGGACACGGAGCGGACGGCACGGCCGTGCGGCACCACGGTGAGATACGCGTTTCCGCGCCCCGACCCCGCATGCAGTTGACGATATTAGCAACTGCTAAGGTCATCATGCGCCAGCCCTCCGGAAGCGGGCCGGCGCCGCCAGGCCGCCCCGGAACCGACGCCGGGGCGGCCTCTCGCGTGCGTACCCCGGGGCCGGTAGCCAAGTCCGCGTGTCCGATGGTCATTTGAGCGGCTTTCCGCACTATCGAGTCGGCCGTGGTCCACCGCCGCTGCTCCGGTGGCGGATCTGGCATGATCGCCCCGTTGATTCGCATCGGCACCATGTGCCCGGATTTGGGACGGGCCAAGGGAGCGACCGGACCGGTCCGGCTCCTTGGCCGCCCTCCCGGGCGGAAGGCGAGGAAGCCCGTGACACCGGCCGGCACCCGTTCGAGCGAAGTCGGGGCTCCCGCCTACCCGATGGCGCGGGAATGTCCGTTCCGCATGCCCGACGGCTACGACCGGTTGCGGGCGGAGGGGCCCTTGTCGCGGGTGACCCTCTACGACGGCCGGGAGGTCTGGCTGGCCTCCGGAAGTGCCGAGGGGCGGGCCCTGCTCCTCGATGCCCGGCTGTCCGTCAGCGTCCTGCACCCGGCTTTCCCCGCTCTGGCCCCGCAGTTCGCCGAGCAGTCGGCGGGCGGGTTCACGCCGCCGTTGAGCGGTGTGGACGATCCCGAGCACGCGCACCAGCGGCGGCTCGTCATCCCCGCCTTCGGCGTCCGGCGGATCGCCGCGCTGCTCCCGGGGATCGAGCGGACCGCGGAGGCGCTCGTCGACGCGATGCTCGCCGGCGGGGACCGGGCCGACCTCGTCCCCGCCTTCTCCCTGCCGCTCGCGTGCGCGGCCAACCTCGCGCTGCTGGGCGTGTCCGAGGAGGACGGGCACTACATCGGGACGCGCAGCCGGCGCCTGCTCTCCCCCGCCGTCGGGGACGAGGCGGGGGCGGCGCAGCGGATCCTCGGCGAGATCCTCGATCGCCTGCGGGCCGTGGTCGCCCGCAAGGAGCAGCGGCCCGGCACCGGGCTGATCGACGAGTTGCTCGCGGGACCGGTCGCGGAGGGCGGCATGGATCGCGATGAGCTCGTCGCGCTCTGCATGGTGCTCATGGCCAGCGGGGACGACAGCACGTCCAGCACCGTCGCCGCCTCGGTGTTCGCGCTGCTGGCGCACCCGGAGCAACTCGAACGGCTGCGCGGTGGACCGGAGTCGATCCCCGGCGCGGTCGACGAGCTCACGCGCCTCACGTCGGTGATCGACATCCTGCCCCGCGTGGCCACGGCGGACATCGAGATCGCCGGGCACACGATCGAGGCGGGCGAGGGCGTCCTGATCTCGCTCATGCTGATGAACCGCGACCCCGGCGCCTGGGAGGACCCCGATGCCCTGGACGTCGGCCGCCGGGCCGGGCGGCACGTCGCCTTCGGGTTCGGGGTCCACCAGTGCGTGGGCCAGAACCTGGCGAGGGCGGTGACCGGGACGGCGCTGAGCGTCCTGCTCCGCCGGGTTCCGACGCTCCGGCTGGCGGTGCCGGTCGAGCAGGTGAAGGCCGATCCCCCGTACGTGCTCCAGGGCGGCGTGTCCGAGCTGCCCGTCGCCTGGTAGGAGGCCCCATGGACGTCAACGGCAGCATCGAGATCGATGCCGGCCGCTGCATCGGCGCGGCGACGTGCACGCGGCTCGCACCCGACGTGTTCACCCAGGACGACGACGGAGTCGCCGAGTTGCTCCCCGGCGGCGCGACGCGGGCCGACGACGCGCTGCTGCGGGAGGCGGTGCTCGGGTGCCCCGTCCAGGCGATCACCGTCCGCGCGAGCTGAACCGGCCCGACGCGAAGGGGTGAGCGGCCCCGCCGTGCAGCGCCGCGGCGGGGCCGGTCAGGCCGCCGCGCGGGCGGCCTTGGTGCGGGCGGCGTCGAAGACGGCGGCCGGGTTCCCGTAGTAGATCCACGGGCCCGCGATCTCCCGGCCCATCCCGCGGAACAGCTCGAGGGCCTGCGCCGGGCGGCCGTTCTCGATCAGGCCGTGGGCGATCCAGCCGCGGGACGGGACGGTGCCGGGGTGGGCCGGGTCGGCGGCCGCGAGGTCGGCCAGGGCCGCGTCCAGGGCGGCCGTGAACTCGGCGGACCGGTAGAGCGTGGCCGCGGACTTGTCGCGCAGCACCTGCTCCCAGTACGCCCGCAGCTTCAGCACCGTCAGCAGACTGCCGGCCGGCGCGCCGGCGATCGCCTCGTCGGCGAACCCGTGCATCAACTCGTCGCTGCCGCGCCACTTCGCGCACCAGTACTGCAGCGCGGCGGTGTGCGCGCCGAAGTGGTGGGGCTCGCGGGCCACGATCTCCGCCCACAGCTCGCGGTAGCGCTCGCGCGACCAGCCCTGGCCCATCGCGATCGCCTGCTGCGCCGCCCACGGGTTCGGGTCGTCGGCCGGGGCCAGCCGGATCGCCTCGTGCGACGCCTCAGCAGCCTCCTGCAGCACCTGGTGGAAGCCCGTGGCCTGTTCCCGGGTCACCTCGGAGGCGTACTGCCCGGTGCGGATCTCCCACGCCCGCTTGACCAGGGCGCAGGTGTGCACCAGGGCGGCCTCGGGGCTGTCGGGCTGCTCCTTGCGCCACTGCCAGAGCCACAGGTCGTCGGTGGCCGCGAGCTCGCCGAACGGGTTCATCCGGGCGTAGCGGGCACTCCAGTCACCTTCATCGCCCGAGAGGTACGCGGCGGCGGGCCGCCAGTCGCCCGCACGGGCCGCGTCCAGCGCGGCACGCGCCGCCGGGTCGGTGGGCTCGCTGCCCACCTCGACCAGCTCGGCGCGCGGCACCAGACCCGCCGCGGGCGCTTCTCGGCCCGCGTCGGCCTTGCGCTGCTTGTTCAGCCAGAGGCCCAGCCGGATGACGAGGACGAGGAGGGTGACGATGACGAACGGGTGGGGCATGAACCTGCTTCTCTACGAACTCCGTCGCACAGGTGTGCGTTCGGTGAAGATCGTAGCGTTCGGTCACCGGGCCCGGGTACGGGTTTTCCAGGCCGGCCGGCGCTCCCGGCACCCTGCTCACGGGCGCCTCATGGACGACTCCTAGGATCGGTCCGGATTCTTCGGCGGACGCCGTGCCTGACCGGCCGCGCCCGTCGTCCAAGGCCATGCACAACACGGCAGCACGGCTCCGCCGACGGCGATGGGGCCGCGCATCGAGGAGGAACGTCCATGCACGCCCGGAAGATCGGCGCGGCCGCCGCGACAGCGGTGGCGCTCCTGGCCGCCCGCGACCTCATGCAGAAGAAGCACGCGCTGCTCCGGAACTTCCCGGTGCTCGGCCACGCGCGGTACCTGCTGGAGACGATCGGGCCCGAGCTGCGGCAGTACATCGTGACCTCCAACGAGGAGGAGCGCCCCTTCAGCCGTGACCAGCGCACCTGGATCTACGCGTCGGCGAAGGAGGAGAACAACTACTTCGGGTTCGGCACCGAGGTCGACGTCGCACACGTGCAGGGGCACGCCTACCTGAAGCAGCGCACGTTCGCCGGCGCCCTGCCCGACGCCCACGACCCGCAGGCCCCGCTGCCCTCGGCCAAGGTGCTGGGCGGGCCGCGCGGACGGGCGAAGGCCTTCCGGCCGGCGAGCGTCGTGAACATATCCGCGATGAGCTTCGGGTCGCTCTCCGGCGCGGCCATCACCGCGCTCAACAAGGGCGCGGCACTCGCGGGCACGATGCACAACACGGGCGAGGGCGGCCTGTCGCCGTACCACCGCAACGGCGGCGACCTCATGCTCCAGATCGGCACGTCGTACTTCGGCTGCCGCAACGAGGACGGCACCTTCAACCTCGACAAGCTCAAGGAGGTCGTCGCGAGCGCCCCGGTCAAGGCGATCGAGATCAAGCTCTCGCAGGGCGCCAAGCCGGGCCTGGGCGGCATGCTGCCGGGCTCGAAGGTGACCGAGGAGATCGCCGCGATCCGCGGCATCCCGGCCGGCCGGGACTGCGCCTCCCCGTCGCGGCACACCGCGTTCGGCGACGTCGACTCGATGCTCGACTTCGTCGAGCTGCTGGCCGCCGAGACCGGCCTGCCGGTCGGGATCAAGAGCGCGGTCGGCGAGCTGGAGTTCTGGCAGGAGCTGGCCACGCTGATGGCCCGCGGAGACCGCGGCGTCGACTTCGTCACCGTCGACGGCGGCGAGGGCGGCACCGGCGCGGCGCCGCGGATCTTCGCCGACTCGGTGGCGCTCCCGTTCCGGATGGGCTTCTCCCGCGTGTACGGGACCTTCGCCGAGCTCGGACTGACCGACGAGCTCACGTTCATCGGCTCCGGCAAGCTCGGCCTGCCCGAGAACGCCGCGGTCGCGTTCGCCCTGGGCGCCGACATGATCAACGTGGCCCGCGAGGCCATGCTGTCGATCGGCTGCATCCAGGCGCAGAAGTGCCACACCGACAAGTGCCCCACCGGCATCGCCACCCAGAACCAGTGGCTGGCCCGCGGCCTGGACCCGGCCTCGAAGTCCACCCGCGCCGCCGTCTACCTGCGCACGCTGCGCCGGGAGCTGCTCAAGGTCTCGGGCGCCCTCGGCGTCGCGCACCCGGGCCTCATCACGGCCAACGACATCGAGATCATGAACGGCGACTACGAGGCCCGCTCGCTGGCCGGCGTCTACGGCTACAAGGAGGGTTGGGGCGAGCTCGGCCCGCACCTCGCCAAGGAGATCACCGAACTGCTCACCGCCAAGCCCGCCGTCTGACGCTCCGGCGCCGGCACCTACCGAGCCCTGTCACCGGGTCGACCCGGTGGCAGGGCTCGTGGCGTTCTCCGGGCGGAAGTTCCGTTGCCGGCCTGCGGGTTCGCGGGTTCTTCCGGTCGTCCTTCCGGTGAACCGTCCGGTGCTTCTTCCTGGTCCACCCGGCCGCCGCGATGTTCTGCTGAACGCGGTCAAGTGACCATCCCCCTCACCGAGGACAGGAAGGTGCCGCGTATGAACGACCCCAGTGCCCGAACCCCCCAGGAGATCTTCCGCAGCCACGGCAAGGCGCTCCTCGCCCAGGACCTCGACGGAATCGCCGCGAACTACGCCCCCGACGCGGCCTTCATCACCCCCGCCGGCGTCCGGCACGGCCGGGACGGCGTGCGCGAGGGCTTCGCCCGGCTGTTCGCCGACCTCCCGAAGGCCGAGTGGGACCTGGTGACCCAGACCTTCGAGGGCGACGTCCTCTTCCTGGACTGGTACGCCGACTCCGACACCAACCGGGCGCACGGCGTGGACACGTTCGTCTTCCGCGACGGGCTCATCCAGACCCAGACCGTCCACTACGCGCTCACCCCGAAGAGCTGAGGAGACCGACCATGAGTGGATTCCTGCGCACCGCCGGCTCCGTCGCGCGGCGCCTGCGGACCGCCGCCGTCGCCGCCGGCCTGGCCGCGGTCGGCGTGGCCGGCCTGCCCGCGACGCCGGCCTCGGCGGCCACCTGGACGCAGTCGGTGACCGGGCCGATCTACCTCACCAGCGGCGCCTGGCCCGATCACGACCTGTGCGCCAGCGCCTCGGACGACACCGTCCGGCTGCGGCAGTTCGACGCCTCCGACCCGTACTGCCAGTGGATCCGGATCGGGGACCGCGGCCGCTTCGCGCTCTTCAACCCGGCGAAGCAGAAGGTCGCGGGCTACGTGGGCGGCAACGAGGGCGCGATCACGATGCAGAGCCTCAACTACCCGACGCCCTACCTCCAGTTGTTCGCCTGGGGCGGCGCCGAGGACTGGGGCGCCTACGCGCTGCAGTCCTTCGAGGACAACGGGCAGAACATCGACGCCAAGGACCCGGGCAGCGACACCCCGCGCACCGACGGGGTGCACACCCGGGGCTGGCGGCACGGCTACCAGCGCGAGCTGACCTGGAACGAACTCCCGGTCGCCGCGCCCGGTCTCGACCGGTCCGTCGCGGCGCTCCAGGCCTACCAGACCTACCTGAACGGCACGCTGGGCAACGGCGCACCGGACGAGACCGCCTGCGTGACGGAGTCCACCCCGGTGCGGTCGGCCGCCGACAACCTGTTCGTGTCGGCCGAACTCGCCCGCGGCGGCGACGCCTACGCCGGGCTGCGCGCCCGCTCCGGCGGCGTCGGCCCGTGGGAGCAGTACAACCTGTGCCGCAACAACCGCAACGGCCTGTACGCGATCCGGTCGGCCGCCAACGGCCGGTTCGTCTCGGCCGAGCTCGCCTTCGGCGGCACCGACTACGCCGAACTGCGCGCCCGCGCCGACGTCCTCGGTCCGTGGGAGCAGTACACCGTCGAGCCCGTGGGCGGCGGCACCTACGCCGTCAAGTCGGCGGCGAACGGGAAGTACGTGTCCGCCGAACTCGCCTACGGCGGGGACAGCTACGGCGAGCTGCGCGCCCGGGCCGACGGCATCGGGCCGTGGGAGCAGTTCCGGTAAGGAGACCCGCTGAACGGGGGCGGGGCCCCCCCCCGCGGGGGGGGCCAGGGGGGGGGGCGGGGGCCTCGCCCCCGCGCCCCCCCCGCGGGGCGCCCCCCCCCCCCGCGGGGGGCGCCCCCCCCCCCCCCCCCCCCGACGCCTACCGGGAGTGCGCTCCCAGGTCCGCCCGGCCGGTCACGCCCAGCGCACGGACCACGCGTTCCACCATGCCGGTCACGTCCTGCGGGGTCAGCAGCAGGGCCTGCGCGACCTGGCGGTCGCTGTGACCGGCGCCGATCAGCTCCAGCAGCCGGTACTCGGTCAGCGACAGGCTCGGCGCCACCGCCCGCTCGGCCTCCGGCCGCACCCCCACGGCGGCCAGCGCCCGGCGGACCCGGCCGGCCAGCAGGACGCTGCCGCAGGTCCCGGCGAGGTCCAGCGCCTCGGTGAGGACGTGGCGGGCCCGATCGGTCTCGCCGGTGCGGGTCAGGGCCACCCCCAACTCGTACTGGGCGCGGGCGAGTTCCATCCGGGCCGGGGACCGCTCCAGCACGGTGACTGCCTCCCGAAGCAGGGCCTCCCCCTCGGGGCCGCCCACGACGACGCCCAGGCAGCGCGACGCCACGCCGATCACCCGATCGGTGCCCCAGTGGTGAGCCAACTCCATCTCTTCGGTCGCGAGTTGGAACGCCTCTTCCCGCTGCCCGAGCGCCAGGTGCAGCAGCGCGGCACGCGAACGCCAGGGCGTCATGGCCAGGTTGGACACCCGCGCCCGCTTCTCCTGCGCGCCGTACTCCAGCAGGAGGGCCAGCGCGGCCGCCGGATTGCGCCGCGCCGCGTGCAGGCGGCTGCGGGCGAGGACCATCGGGCCTTGCCACGTCCAGCCCACCCGCTCGGTGTCGGCGTCCGGCACCAGGACGCCCGCCGCCGCGGCGAGCTCGCCGCGCTCGATCAGCGCCTCCCCCGTCTGGGCCATCAGCGCCAGCCGCACCCGGGGCTCCAGGCCCTCCCCCGCCGTCGTGGCGGGATGACCGAAGTCCGGCGTGAGGGACGGGATCCGCCCCCGGCGCAGCCGGACCGTCAGCTGCCACACCATCGCCGCCGACACCATCAGGAACGAGCCCCAGCGCCCGCCCACCTCGGCGATGTGGTCGAAGCGCGCCGCCGCGTCGTCGAGCCGGTCGGTGGTGACGAAGGACAGGCCGGCCAGGCTGACGAGCATCTGCGCCTGGTCCACGCCCGCCAGCCCGCCGCGCAGGGCCCGGTCGAGGAGGTCGTCGGTGACCGCGGCACTGGCGTCACCGGTGACTCCCGAAGCGGACAGCGCGGCCAGGACCGCGCACTCGCCCGGCGTGTCACCGGGAAGCTTCTCCTCCCACAGCCGGCCCGCCAGTTCCCGGGCCGCGGGCACGGTGGACAACTGCTCGTACCCGATCACCAGCATCTGGGCCTGGAGGTACCACGACACCTCACGGGCGATCCCGGTGCCGTCCTCCGCCTGCCGCAGATCCTCCACCGCGCGGGTGAGGACCTCGGTCGCGTCGGCGTGCCGGTGCCCGAGGAACAGCGCGTTCGCGAGCAGGTAGGCCGCCTCGGCCCGGGCGTACGGGTCCGTCAACGCCTCCGAGGCCCGGGCCAGTTGATGCCTGGCCGCGGCGACGTCGACCTGCAGCTCGGCCGCGCCCAGCTCCAGGAGCAGCGGGCCGCGCCGGTCGGCGGGCATCGGCTCCCGCAGGGCCCGGCGCAGGTAGGTCGCGGTGATCTCCGGCGCGCCTCGGCCGCGTGTCACCCGTGCGGCCTCCCGCAGTGCCTCCACCCGCCAGGCCTCGCCGCTCGGTTCGGCCAGCAGCAGGTGGGTGGCCACCACGTCCTCGCCCGCGCCCTCGCGTCGCAGCAGTTCGGCCGCCTGCGCGTGTGCGGCGGCCGACTCCACCGGGCTGACGACGGCTTCGGCGATCGCGGCCCGGACCAGGGGGTGGTCGAACCGTGCCACCTCGCCGGGCGCCAGCACCCCGATCCGCCGCAGACGGCGGCCGTGCTCGCGGGCCTGCGCCTCACCGAGCCCCGCCAGTTCGGCCGCGTGGTGCCAGGCGACGCCGTCGCCCAGCACCACCAGGGCCCGGGCCAGCCGACGGGCCGGCTCGGGCTGGCCCGCCAGCCGCTTGACCACGGTGGCCGCCAGGATCCTGCCCCGGAACTCCTCGACCAGGGGCGCGTGGCCGTCCTCGGGCTCGATCCCGTTGTCGGCCAGGGTCCGGAGCAACTCCCGCAGGAGCAGCGGGTTTCCCTGGCTCGCCTCGGCACAGGCGGCGACGAACCGCGGCCCGGCGTCGCGCCCCAGGCTCGCGCCCACCAGCCCGGCAACGCTGCCGGCGTCCAGCGCCGGCAGGTCGACGGGCAGGCAGTCCGGCTGCCCGGCGATCCGCTCCAGGAACGGCTCGGCCTCCGTCCCGCTGTGCGGCCGGGCCGCCAGCACCAGCAGCAGCGGGAGGCCGCGCAGGCGCCGCGCCAGGTAGTCCAGCCACCGGACGGACGGGCCGTCCGCCCAGTGGGCGTCGTCGACCACGAGGGCGACCGGCCCGTCGTCCGTGACGTGCACCATCAGCCAGTACAGGCTGTGCAGCACACCCAGGGACGCCTCGGGCGACAAACCTCCGCCCTCGCCGTCCACGCCGTCCACACCGTCCAAGCGCAGGACGTGCGAGGCCGGCGCGGCAGGGCCCGACAGCAGCCGCTCCCGGCCGGCCGCACCGGCGCGGGCCAGCAGCGGATCGGCCAGCTGCCGCAGCACCGCGAAGGCGAAGTCCCGCTCCAGCTCTCCCCCGGCCGCCCGGACCACCCGGAACCCGCGCGCCTGCTCGGCGGCGGCCCAGGCGTTCAGCAGCGAGGTCTTCCCCATACCCGCGCCCGCGCGCACCAGCACGACCCCGCCCCGACCGGCCCGGGCGTCACCGGCCGCGCGTTCCAGGGCCTCCAACTGGCCCTGCCGGTCGAGCAGTTCGGCTCTCTTCGCCCGGTCGTCGACGCGGGAGCCGGCCGGCCCGCCGGAGCGGCCGGCCGCGAACAGCGCGGCGGCCTCCGCCTCCGCCAGGCCCAGCGCCGACACCAGCACCTCCAGGGTGCGGCGCTGCGGCCGCTCCCGGCGGCCCCGCTCCAGATCCCTGATCGATCTGGCCGCCAACCCCGCGGCCTCGGCAAGTTCCTCCTGAGTCAGTCCCGCAGCACGCCGCAGCTCCCGCAGCAGCCGGCCCAACGTCGTCACCCACACACCCCCACACCCGGGTCACCCCAGTGGCTACTCCCCGGTAACAAGTCGGGACCCTACCGGGCGAGGTGATCTTCCGGGGCGGCTTGACGAGAACTTGCCAGAAGAGGCCGCGTGGCTACCCACGACCGATGCGGGCGAGGAGCGGAACGGCGCCGTCCTCCGCGGCGATCCCACGGGCGAGCTCGGCCGCGCCGCGGCCGCGGGACGGGTCGGCGGGCAGGCCAAAGAGGGCGCGCAGGCGGGTTGCTGCGCCTGCGAAGGCACGTTCGGCGCGCTGCAGCACGTCCCGGCCCGCGGCGAGGTTACCCGCGCCGGTGTCCCGAGCGTTGGGCAGCGGGAATTCGGCGGTGGCGATCGCCGGCACCAGGTAGGCGCCGATGACGGGGACGCCGAGCGCCTCGCCCGCCGTCCGGCCGAGCGGTGCCGGGCCGAAGGCGGTGAGCAGCAGGTCGGTCCCGTCGGCCACCGCGTCCGCGACCGCCGGCGAGTCCGTCCGCGTACGCCCTCGTCAGCGCCCGGACCTCCTCGCGCGACGCGGCCCGGGCGCGGTCCCGGATCAGCCCGTGCGGGTCACCGGCACGGGCCGGAAGCCGAGGCCGCACCCGCCGACGAGCGCGGCGAAGAACGGGTGGGCGGCCACGGCCACCTGGTGGCCCGCTTCCAGCAGGCGGCGCCCCAGGCCCGTGTACGGCGCGACGTCCCCCCGGGAACCGGCGGTGATGATCAGAATGCGCATGCGGCGATTCCGGCAGGCTCAGAACGCGTCGTCGGGCATCTCGACCGTGGTGCGATCCAGGCTTTCCAGGAGCCTGAACTGCGCCTCGGTCTTGGGCAGTTCGTAGCGGAAGAAGAACCGGCAGGCGTGGCGCTTCCCCTCGTAGAACGGCCCGCTGCCGGCGTCGGCGGCGAGGAGCTGCTCCAGCCACAGCCACGCGACGACGGTGTGGCCCACCGCTTCGAGGTAGATGCTCGCGTTGGCCAGGGCCGTCTCCGGGTCACCGGTCGACCACAGCCGCTGAGTGACCGAGACGACGCGCTGGACGGCCTCGTCGAGCCGCGCCGCGTACTCGGCCGCGTCGCCGCCGACGCCCTTGGCGCGGGCGATCGTCGCATGCACCGTCTCCACGAGCAGGCGCAGCCCGGCGCCGCCGTCCATCACGACCTTGCGGCCGAGCAGGTCCAGGCCGTGGATGCCGTGGGTGCCCTCGTGGATGGGGTTGAGCCGGTTGTCGCGGTAGAACTGCTCGACGTCGTACTCGCGGGTGTAGCCGTAGCCGCCGTGCACCTGGATGGCGAGGCTGTTGGCCTCCAGGCACCACTGGGAGGGCCAGCTCTTGGCGACGGGCGTGAGGACGTCCAGCAGGAGCTTGGCGCGGGCCCGGTCCTCGGGGGACGCGCCGGTGCGCTCCTCGTCGAGGAGGCGGCCGCAGTACAGGACGAGCGCCAACGCGCCCTCCGCGTAGGACTTCTGGGCGAGCAGCATGCGGCGCACGTCGGCGTGGGCGATGATCGGCACCTGGGGCGCATCCGGGTCCCTGCCGGTGAGCGGACGGCCCTGGGGGCGGGTGCGGGCGTAGTCCAGGGCGTGCAGGTAGCCGGTGTAGCCGAGCGCGGTGGCACCGAGCCCGACGCCGATCCGGGCCTCGTTCATCATGTGGAACATGTAGGCCAGTCCGCGGTGCGGCTCGCCGACGAGGTGCCCGACGGCGCCAGGCCCGCCGCCCGGCCGGTGGACGCCCTCGCCGAAGTTGAGCAGGGTGTTGGTGGTCCCCCGGAAGCCCATCTTGTGGTTGAGCCCGGCGAGCACGACGTCGTTGCGCTCGCCGGGCGAGCCGTCGGCGGCGACCAGCACCTTGGGCACGATGAACAGCGACAGGCCCTTCACGCCGGGCGGCCCGCCGGGGATCCTGGCCAGCACCAGGTGGACGATGTTCTCGCCGAGCTCGTGGTCACCGCCCGAGATCCACATCTTGTTCCCGAACAGCCGGTACGTGCCGTCGCCCTGCGGCTCGGCCCGGGTGCGGATGTCGGCGAGCGAGGAGCCGGCCTGCGGCTCCGACAGGCACATGGTGCCGAAGAACCGTCCCTCCAGCATGGGCCGGACGTAGGTGTCGACCTGCTCCCGGCTGCCGTGCGCCAACAGCAGGTTGGCGTTGCCCGCCGTGAGGAACGGGTAGCCGGACGTCCCCGGGTTGGCGGCCTGGAACCACGCGAAGCAGGCGCTGGCCAGGACGGAGGGCAGCTGCGCGCCGCCGACCTCATAGTCCATCGCGCTGCCGAGCAGGCCCGTGCCGGCGAAGACGGCCAGCGCCTCCTTGACCTCCGGGATCAGGTGGACCCGCTCGCCGTCGAAGCGCGGCTCCTCGGCGTCGTTCCGCTTGTTGTGCGGCGCGAAGTGCCGGGTGGCGACCTGCTCGCTGAGGTCCAGGGCCGCGTCGAAGGTCTCGCGCGAGTGGTCGGCGTAGCGCGGCCGCCCGGTGAGCGACGGGACGTCCAGCCATTCGTACAGCAGGAAGTCGAGGTCGCGGCGGGAGAGGAGCAGAGAGGTCATGGCATCGTGCCTTTCAACTCGACGAGCTCCGCCCGAGGCTACCCGAGCCCGAATCCGGTGTCGGGGCCCGCGTCCGGGACTGAAGGGGGCAGGCTGGGGGAAGGGCTCGGTCACACCCGGCACCATCAGAGTCAGGAGTTCGGCATGAGTGAACCGCTCGACTTCAACGCGAGGACCATCGCGGAGTTCCGAGCGAACGGCGGCTTGGTCGGCGGGCCCTTCGAGGGGGCTCCGCTCGTCCTGGTGCACCACCGCGGACGCACGAGCGGCAAGGAGTACGTCGCCCCGATGATGTGCCTGCCGCACGACGACGACCCGGACGTCGTCTACGTCTTCGCCAGCAAGGGCGGAGCACCCACCGATCCGGACTGGTACCGCAACCTCACCGCCGCCGGCGAGGGCACCGTCGAACGCGGGACGGAGACGTACCGGGTGTCCGTGCGCGAGCTGACCGGCGACGAACGCGACCGCGTGTACGCCGAGCAGGCCCGGCGCTACCCGGGCTTCGCCGAGTACGCACGCCAGACCGCCGGCATCCGCGTCATCCCGGTGCTCGAACTGACCCGCGCCTGATCCGGGGCCCCGGACCTCCGCCGGGGCCGCGCGGTCGTACCGGGGCGCAGGCGCGACGCCCCACCGGCTCGGCTCCGGTGTTCCGGTGTTCCGGTGTTCCGGTGTTCCGGTGGGGCGTCGCGTGCCGGGCCGGCCCGTCAGGCGGTGGGCTCCTCGGTCGGCGGGGTGCCGCGCAGGCACAGGTTGCGGTTGTTGTACTCGCTGCGGCCGGTGACGTCGGTGCCGAACCAGTCCGGGGGCTCGAAGGCCGTCGCCTCGGCGGTGCTGTCGAACTCGACCTCGACGGTGAGCAGGCCCGCGAGGGCGCCCTCGTAGGTGTCGAGCTGGGCGGTGCGGCCGTCCTCCAGCGGGACCTCGGTGCGGACCTTGGTCAGCCGGGCGCCCTCGGTGGCGGGCCACAGGGCCGCGACCTGCTCCTCGTCCAGGGGGGTCTCGTACTCGGCGCGCTCCAGGCCGCCGCCGTGCTTGACCGTCAGCGTGGAGCCCTCGGGCGTCCGGCGGATCCGCACCTCGGAGTCGCCGCCACGGGTGAGGTAGCCCTGGCTGATGGCCGTCGAGACGGCACCGGCCGTCCCGGGGACGCGGTCGACCAGGAACTTGCGCTCGATCTCGCTCGGCATCCGGTTTCCTTTCCTCGTGCTCAAGACCGGTCGTCAGGCGGCCGACATCGTATGCCGAGCTTGTGGGGCGCCGGTCGGCCTCCGAACTCGGCTCATCCCGGAAGCGAGGACGCCTCGCCGATCGCGGCGAGCAGTTGGAACGGCAGCTCCCGGTCCCCCTGGCCGATGGCCAGGGCGAGCCACCGGTCGGAGGAGGGTGGCTGCCACAGCTGCATGCTGCCGGCGAGGTTGCACAGGAAACCGAGCGGCTCCGGGGCCACGAACTCGGGGTCCGGATGGTCGAACCCGAGATACGGCCACAGGTCGACCGTCGCGGGGCTGCCCCAACGGGCGGTCAGAGCGGCGGCAAGCGCGTCGAGATCGGCTTCCAGCTCCTTCTCGGCCGCCTCGACGACCTCCTCGCTGCGGTCGTCCCAGAAGTCCCGGCTCTCCCGGAGCACGGCCACGTGGAATCCGGGCCCACTCCACCCGTCACCTTTCTCCGGCTTGCCCTCCTGCTCGGGGAACGGCAGGGCGCTCAGTTCATCGATGATCGACAGCTGGGCTTCGGTGAAGCCGGTCGACCGGTGCTGGCTCGCCATGGACGAAGCCTAACGCGCACCCGGCCCCGGCGGCCCGGCCATCTCGGAACAACAGTGGCCTCACCATGACCAACTGAGACAGATTCATCAACGGTCCTCTTACTGGGACATAAGAGACACTCAGTGAACAAACTTTGCCGATTCGATATGTGATCTGGTCATCCGGCCCGAACACTTCTGGGATCTTGGAAAGGCAGAACCCTTTACCATTGCTATTCACGGAGTAAACTCTCTTGCCATCGAGGAAGCAGGCCTCGTCCCGGTTCGGGGGCGGGGCCTTCACCACGCGCGGGCTGCGGCGGACAGCCGTCGTAGCCGCGCTCGCGATGCTGGTCGAGACGGGGGTCGCGCTCGACGCGATCACCGCCGAGGCCCAAGCCGCGCCCGCGAACGCCAAGGCGCCGGCCACCGCGCCGGTCAACGAGGCGCCGGACGCCGCGTCCGCGCTGCTGGCCGCGCGGCTCAACGGACGCCGGATCGAGGTCACCGGTGCCAGGACCGCCACCACCACCCTCTGGGCCGACCCCGAGGGCACGCTGACCCAGGACACCGCGACCGGACCGGTCAGGGTGAAGGTCGGCGACGCCTGGGTCCCCGTCGACACGACGCTCGTGGAGACGGCGGACGGCAAGGTCACGCCGAAGGTCCACCCGGAGGGCCTCGTGTTCGCCGGTGGCGACGCCACGGTGAAGACCGGAGACCCGGTCGCCCCCACGACCCCCGCCCCCACGACCCCCGCCGCCGACACCACCCGGGCCAGCCGCAGCGAAGCCCGCGCGCAGGGCGGTCCGTTCGCCACACCCGCAAAGCCCGCCGACGCCGCAAAGCCCTCCGCCGCCAAGCCCGCCGAGCGCGAGCTGGTGACGATCGGCACCGGGGAGCAGCAGGTGCAGTTCGGCTGGCTCGGCCGGCTGCCCAAGCCCAGGCTGGAGGGCAGCAAGGCGACCTACGCCGACGCCCGCCCGGGTGTGGACCTCGTCCTGGAGGCCACCCGGACCGGCTTCGAGCAGTTCCTGATCGTCAAGGACCGCTCGGCCGTCTCGCAGGCCGGCACGATCACGCTCCCGGTCGACACCAGCGGTCTGGACGTGATCCGCAAGGACGACGGCTCGATCGAGCTGACGGAGCGTCCCTCCGGCAAGGTCCAGGCGAGGATCCCCGCCCCGGTGATGTGGGACGCGACGGTCGACCCGAACTCGCAGGAGCACACCCGGCGCGCGCCGGTGGCGATGGAACTGCGCGGCTCCGGTGCCGACGCCGAGCTGGTGTTCACCCCGGAGGCGGGCTTCCTCGCCGACCCGGCGACCAGCTTCCCGGTGACGATCGACCCCGCGCTCACCGTCGGGCCGTCCTTCGACACCTTCGTCCAGCAGGGCTACGCGACCGACCAGTCGTCGGCCGTCGAGCTGAAGCTGGGCAACAACGGCAGCGGCCAGGTCGCCCGTTCGTTCCTGCACTTCCCCGAGGGGCCGTACCACGGCAAGCACATCCTCTCGGCGAAGCTGAACCTCTACAACTGGCACTCGTGGTCGTGCGAGCCCTGGTCCTGGGAGGTCTGGGACACCGGCCTCGCGTCCACCGCCACCCGGTGGACCAACCAGCCGGGCTGGAACAAGATGTGGGCGGTCAGCAACAAGACGGCCGGCAACGAGACGGCCGGCTGCGGCAACGCCTGGGTCAGCCAGGACGTGACGAGCCTGGTCGCCGCGTGGTCCGACAACGGCTACACCAACAACGCGCTCGGCCTGCGCGCCTCCACCGAGACGAGCCCGTACTCGTGGAAGCGCTTCGACTCCGCCGAGGGCTCCAACCCGCCGTACCTGTCGGTCACGTACAACACGGTCCCGACGGCCCCGCCGGCGGTGGACGTGTTCCCCGCGCACCAGGGGAACCCGCGCTACACCTCCTCGGCCACGCCCACCTTCCAGGTGCTGGCCAGTGACCCCGACGGCGGCGGCCGGGTCGGCGCCGACTTCGACCTGTACCGCGCGGGCGTGTTCGTCAAGCGCGTCTACAAGGAGGTCCCGAACGGCAGTTACGCCCAGGTGAAGCCGGCCGACTTCGGGATCGCGAAGCTCGACGAGGGCGTCACCTACTCGATGGGCGCCCGCCTCTGGGACGGCACCGACAACTCGCCGTGGGCGCCGCAGGACGTGGTCGTCGTCGCCGACACCACCAAGCCCGGCGCGCCCTTCGTCACCTCGCCCGACTACCCCTCGGACGAGGCCTGGCACGGCGCCGCGGGCCAGGCCGGGCGCTTCACGCTGACCCCGCCGGCCGGCACCGGCGACGTGATCGGCTACGTCTACACCCTGGACGGCAAGTCGCCGACGACGGTGGACGCGACCGGGGCGACCACCGCCTCGATCACCCCGCCCACCGACGGCACGCACGTCCTGAAGGTGCAGACGAAGGACCGCGCCGACAACCTCTCGGACCCGGCCGTCCACACCTTCAGGGTCGGCAAGGCGGGCGTCGTCTCGCCCGCGGACGGCACGCAGGCCGCGAAGCGCGTCGAGCTCGCGGTCGACGCCCAGACCCAGTTCACCCGGGTGACCTGGCAGTACCGCCGCGGCCCCGGCGCCGCCGAGTTCGACGTCCCGGCGGCCCACCTCGCCAAGGCCGACAACACCCCCGTGACCGGCACCCGGCCGCGGCTGGCCGAGCTCGGCGGCCACGCCAACTGGTCGGTGCTGGAGTCGCTCGGCCGGGTCGGCGGCGTCGTGCAGGTGCGCGCGCTGCTCTACACCGACAAGGACACCGACGCCGCGTACCCGACCGCCTGGTCGACCTTCACCGCCGACCCCAACGCCGACGGAGCGGCCGGCACCGAGGTCGGTCCGGGCTCGGTCAACCTGCTCACCGGCGACTACTCGGTCGACGTCACGGACACCGACGAGTTCGGCATGGCCACCAAGCGCTCCTCCTCCTCGCGCGGCACCGACCGCGGCTGGCAGGAGCAGGGCGAGCGGCTGACGGCCAACCAGCAGCAGGTGTCCACCGACACCACCGGCTTCCTGGCCACCCCGGGCACCGCGCTGCGGGCCACCGACCGGGGACAGGGCTCCTCGACCGACTCGCTCAAGGTGCTGCCGGACGCCAACAAGTCCGGTGACACGTACGCACTGCTCGGCGGCTCGGGCGGCCTGCAGCTGGGCATGAAGCCCGGCCGCACCTACCGGGTCAAGGCCTGGGTCTACGTGCCGTCCACCACCGGCCTGACCGCCGGGTACGACGACCGCGGCATGCGGATCGTCGTCGTCCACGGCAAGACCGGGGCGCTCACCACCACCGTCTCCCGCAAGGCGCCGTACACCGACGCCTGGGCGGAGCTCACCACCGACGTCACGCTCGCCGCGGACGCCACCGAGGCGCAGGTCCGGCTCTACAACGGGCACTCGGACAACGCCGACCGGCCCGTGTACTTCGACAACATGTCGGTGCGCGAGCTCGTCGCGCCGTTCGGCCCGCAGTGGGCCGGCGGGGCGCAGGGCGAGGCGGCCGAGTACGTCTCGCTCGCCTTCCCGGGCGCGGACGCCGCGGTGCTCAAGGCCACCGACGACACGTCGGTCACCTTCGCGCGGGCGCAGGACGGCACGCTCTACCCCGAGCCGGGTGCCGAGCACCTCGGCCTGAAGGCGACCGGCGCCACCTACACGCTGACCGAACTGGACGGCTCCACCACGGTGTTCGCCCGCCAGGGCGAGTCCGACGTGTACGCCGTGCAGTCCTCCACCGGCCCGGACGCCGCGTCCACGACCCGGTACGTCTACGACTCCACCGACCGGCGCGCGGTGGTCAAGCGGGTGATCGCGCCCGTGGAGCCGGGCGTGGACGACGCCAACGGCTGCGCCGTCGACCCGCTGCCGCGCGGCTGCGAGGTCACCGACTACGACTACGCGGCCGCCACCACGGCCGTCGCCGGCACCCCCGGCGACTTCACCGACCGGGTGCGGGCCGTCAAGGTCTGGTCGTGGAACCCGGTGACCGCCAAGCAGGAGGCCGTCGAGGTCGCGCACTACGCGTACGACGAGCGCGGCCGCCTCGCCCGGGTGTGGGACCCCCGCCTGGCCCAGCCGCTGAAGACGGCGTACGGCTACGACGACGCGGGCCGGGTGACCCGGATATCCCCGGCCGGGGACCTGCCGTGGGACTTCGACTACGGCAAGGCCGCGGCCGACCAGGACCCGGGCCGGCTGCTGAAGGTCCGCCGGGCCTCGCTGGCACCGGGCAGCAAGGACCGGGTGGACGGCGAGATCGCCACCACGGTGGTCTACGACGTGCCGCTGACCCGCGGCGCGGGCGGCCCGTACGCGATGTCCGGTCCGGACGTCGCCGCCTGGGCCCAGACCGACGCGCCGACCGACGCCACCGCGGTGTTCGGCCCCGAGGACGACCCGGGCACCGGGACCGCTTCGGCCGCCAGGCCGGGCCCCGACGGCTACCGGGCCGCCACCGTGCACTACCTCGACGCCTCCGGCAGCGAGGTCAACACCGCGACCCCGTCCGTCACCCCCGGCGGTGACATCGACACCAAGGAGTACGACCGCTACGGCCACGCGGTCCGCGCCCTGGACGCGACCGACCGGTCCATCGCCATCGGCACGCACCCCGACACCGAGCGGTTCGTCGCGGAACTCGGCCTGCCGGCCGACTCCGCCTCCCGCGCCCGGCTGCTGGACCACCGGACGGTCTACTCCCCGGACGGCCTCGACGTCGTCGAGACGCTCGGCCCGGTCTACCGCGCCTCGCTCGCCGAGCAGGTCGAGGGCCAGAGCGCGCCGGTGTCCGTCACGGCCGAGGGCGAGAGCCTCGTCCAGCTCGGCGCGACCGACCCGCTGCGGGTGCAGACGCTCGCGCAGTGCTGCGCCGGGGCCGGCTGGTCCGGCGGCGCGCACGTGTTCTTCAGCGCGAACGAGGTCGGTGACAACGCGTCCTTCCGGGTCTCCGTGCCGGAGGAGGGCGAGTACCAGCTGACCGCGCTGCTGACCAGGGCCGCGGACTACGGCGTCGTCCAGCTGTCGATCGACGGCCAGAACGTCGGCGGCACCTTCGACGGGTACAACCCGACCGTCACCACCAGCTCCTACACGGCGGGTTCGACGGTCCGGCTCGCCCGCGGTGACCACGAGCTGCGGCTCACCGTCACCGGGAAGAACCCGGCCGCGGTCACGCCGTACTACCAGGCGGGCCTGGACCGGGTCACCCTGACCAAGACCACGCTCAACCCGACCCTGCCGGCCGGCACCCCGGTGCTCGCCCGGGACCACAACACCAACACCTACGACGAGGGCAGGCCGGACGGCAGGACGTACCACCTGGTCACCACCTCCACCGACGGCGCCCGCCTCGACGGCTACGCCGCCGACGTCGAACTGCGCGTCACGAAGCACGGCTACGACGCGCCGATCGGCGGTGTCCCCGGCTGGCAGCTGCGGGTGGCCACCTCGGTCACCACCGACGCGCTCGGCGCCAAGCCGACCGCCTACCTGAAGTACGACGCGGCCGGCCGCGCGCTGGAGTCCCGCAAGCCCGACGGCACCGGCGCCGACGCGAGCACCGTGAAGTCGGTGTTCTACACGGCCGGTGCCAACCCGGACGACGCCCTGTGCGGCAACCGGCCCGAGTGGGCGGGCAGCCCCTGCGCCACCCTGCCCGGCGGTCCGGTCACGGGCACGGACGGCTCCCGGATGCCGACCACCCTGCCGGTCAAGCGGATCACCCGGTACTCGCCGTTCGGCGAGCCGGAGGAGACGACCGAGACCAACGCCGGCAAGACCCGCAAGACCGTCACCACCTACGACGGGGCGGACCGGGTCACCTCCACCGAGATCACCTCGGACGAGGGCCAGGCACTGTCCAAGGTCACCACCGAGTACGACCCGGCGACGGGCGACGCGGTCAGGACCACCACCGACGGCAAGTCGCTGACCCGCGTCATGGACGCTCTCGGCCGGCTGATCTCGTACACGGACGCCGACGGCGGCACCACCACCACGGAGTTCGACCGGTTCGGCAAGCCGGTCAAGGTCACCGACCCGACCGGGTCCACCACGTACGCCTACGACCGCGCGAAGGAGCCGCGCGGGCTCGTCACCTCGGTCAGCGACAGCGTGGCGGGCGAGTTCACCGCCGCGTACGGTCCGGACGGCCAGCTGGTCGAGCAGACCTACCCCGGCGGCATCGTCCGCCGCGACACCTTCAACGCGGTGGGCGAGGCCACCGGCCGCACCTACACCCGCACCTCCGACAACACGGTCGTCTGGGCCCAGACCAGCGACGTCTCCACCCAGGGCCAGGTGGCCCGCAACACCAGCTCCACCGCCACCCGCACCTACCAGTACGACCGGCTCGGCCGGCTGGTGAAGGCCCAGCAGTCCAGCACCACCAGCGGCTGCGTCACCCGGCAGTACGCCTTCGACGCCCACTCCAACCGGCTCTCGAAGGCCACCACGCCGGCCGCGGCGGACGGCTCCTGCGCCACCACCGGCGCGGTCGCCGAGAACCACGCCTACGACAGCGCCGACCGGCTCACCGACGCCGGCTACGCCTACGACGCGTTCGGGCGCACCGTGAAGACCGCCACCGGCTCGACCAACACCTACTGGGCCAACGACAAGGTCGCCGCCCAGGAGAAGGGGGACACCCGGCAGCAGTGGGCGCAGGACGCCGCACACCGGCCGACCGCCTACACCACCGCCAGGAAGCAGGCCGACGGCAGCTGGTCCAACCTCACGTCGAAGCTGAACCACTACGGCGACGACTCCGACGAGGTCCGCTGGACCGTCGAGGACACCACCCAGGGCACCGTCACCCGCAACGTCTCTGGCCCGGACACCGACCTCGTCGCGACCACCGGCAGGACCGGTGACGTCCAGCTCCAGCTGACCGACCTCTTCGGCTCGGTGGTCGTCACCACCGACACCGCCCTCACCAGGCCGGTCGTGCTGGACTTCGACGAGTTCGGCGTCCCGCAGGACGGCCAGGCCGCCGTGCGGTTCGGCTGGCTGGGCGGCAAGGAGCGCTCCGCCGAGGCGCAGGACGGCGTCATCCTGATGGGCGCCCGCCTCTACAGCCCGGCCCTGGGACGCTTCCTGCAGATCGACCCGGTGCCGGGCGGCAACGCCGGCCCGTACGACTACTGCACCGGCGACCCGGTCAACTGCACCGACCTCGACGGCAACTGGGGCATGCCCAAGTGGCTGAAGAAGACGGTCCACGTGGTGGCCAGGGTCTCCGAGGTCGCCTCGTACATCCCCGGCCCGATCGGTGCGGCGGCCGCGGCCGTCTCGTCGATCTCCTACGCCGCGACGGGCAACTGGCGTAAGGCGGCGGAGATGGGCGTCACCGCGCTGTCCGGACTGGTCGGTGCCAACACCGCGGTGAAGGGCGCCTTCACGGCCGTCCGCGCGAGCCGGGCGGCCGGGCGGGCCGGGCGGTTCGCCTCCCGGGCGCGCTCGGTGTTCCGCAGCTCCGGCTGCAACTCCTTCGCCCCGGACACCCCGGTGCTGATGGGCGACGGCTCGCAGCTGCCGATCGGTCAGGTTCAGGTCGGCGACTACGTGATGTCCACAGACCCGGGGACCGGCGAGTCCCGGCCCGAGCCGGTGCTCAACGTCATCGTCGGCTACGGCACCAAGCACCTGGTCGACATCCAGGCCGGCCCGGACGGCGGCCAGCCGCTGCGGGCGACCGCCGAGCACCCGCTCTGGGTCACCGGCAAGGGCTGGACGGACGCGGCCGCGGTCGAGGCCGGCGACGCCCTGATCGCCCCGGACGGCACGGTCAGCGACGTGACCCGGGTCAACGACCTCGGCTTCGTCGTCGACCAGCTGGTCTTCAACCTCACCATCGGTGACCAGCACACCTTCTCCGTCCAGGTAGGGGACGGCTGGGCGCTCTCCCACAACAAGTCCGCCGCCTGCCAGATCTCGATGCAGAAGCAGGCCCGGCACGTGCGGGGGACTCCGGAGTACCACCGGGAGGTGAAGAAGCGCGGCGGCCTCTCGACCTTCCACGGCTGGAAGTCCGCCCGCCGGTTCGTCGAGCACGCGTGGCGGCATGGGAAGGTGATCGAGAAGAAAAAGGGCAAGGAGGTTCGTGAGCTCGAGTTCGGTTTCGGCGTCGGCACCAACGCCAAGGGGCGGACGCAGACGAAGGTCCGCGTCCACCGGGACGCGAAGGGCAAGATCCACGGACACCCGTCAGGCCGGGGGTACTGACTCCTTCTGACACCTTGATCGACCGGGCCCCGGGGGGGGGGGGGGGGGGGGCGCGGCCCCCCCCGCCCCCCCCCCCCCCCCCCCCCCCCCCCCCAGGAGAGCCGCAGAGGGGGCCGCGCCCGGGGC
>NZ_JBHWGV010000103.1:0-3335 GCF_042732955.1 Kitasatospora sp. NPDC059747
CCTCGGGGGGTACCGCCACCGAGCAGCACGCACGTGGGCCAGGAAGCGCGACGGGCCGGGAACGTCCGACGGCCGGACGACCGTCGGACGCTCCCGGCCCGTGCTCAGGAGCGGTCCGCCGCCGGCACCTCGGTGCCGACCGGTGCCGCCGGGGCGGGGGCCGGGGCGGGGGCCCGGCTGCTCCGGTTGAACAGGACGATCGAGGCCACGATGACCGCGAACCCGACGACCTCCGAGAGGGTCGGCCGCTGGCCGAGCATCGGCCAGGCGATCAGCCCCGCGGCGATCGGCACCCCGTAGAAGTACGAGGCCACCCGGTCCGCGCTCTCCGAGCGCATCAGCACGAACAGCAGGCTGAGCGCGCCGATCGAGACGCCGACCGACATCCACAGTTCCGACAGGACCAGGTCCCTGGTCCAGTGGACGACACCGGTCTCGAAGACCAGCGCGCCGACGAGCATGACGACGGCCGACGAGCCGGACTGGAGGAAGCCGTTGACCAGCGGATGCGTGCCGGGGTTCTTCATCTGGTAGTAGAACTGCCCGGTGGACAGCCCCACCAGCCCGAGGAAGTCGAAGGCGACGTTGGTCAGGGTGAGCCCGGACGACGACGCCAGCCCCTGGTAGACCGTCAGGGCCACCCCGGCCAGTCCCCCGGCGAGCGCCAGCACCGACAGCGGCCTGACCTTCCGGGCGGTCGCGACGGAGACCATCAGCCAGACCAGGATCGGCTGGAGCGCGATGATCAGCGCGGACACCGCGGGGGTCATGCCGTAGTACAGCGCGTAGAAGACCCCGGTGGAGAACACCCCTTGCAGCAGGATGCCGCTGAGGGCGAGGTGGACGTAGGCCGAGCGCGTGCGCGGCCACGGGATTCTCAGGCACAGGATGCAGGCGAACAAGACGACCGCGGTCCCGCCGAACCGGATGGCCAGGTAGGCGAACGGCTCCGCGTAGGGCAGGCCGAACCGGCCGCCCACGAAGCCCGATCCGTAGATGGTGACGAACACCAGCGCGATCAGCGAGACCTTGAGGCTCTTGTTCTTCCCGGACACTAGCGCATGCCTGCCTTGGAGCCGGCCGCGAGCGCGGCGGTCTGCGGATGGATCACGTCCGACGCCTTGTCGGTGCCGGTGAGTCGGTCGGTCAGCTCGTACTCGTTGACCAGGGCGAGGATCTCGTTCTTCAGCACCGCGATCGCCCTCGGGTAGTCGGCGTCGGCCACCGCGAGCCGTTCGCTGGGTGCGGTCGAGCGCGAGGCCTTCTCCAGCGCGCCGATCCCGTACATCCGGGACAGGATGCGGCCCAGGATCACGATCTTGGCCTGGGACGAGGCGTCGGTGAGGTGGCTGAAGTTGATGTCGGTCAGGTGGAAGAACGCGTCCTCCAGGTACCCGAACCGGCCGACGAACTCCAGCGGCGAGCGCAGCCCGGAGTCCTGGAACTCGCGCAGGAACAGGTTGGCCAGGTGCTGGCAGAGCAGGTCGTTGGTGCCGTCGAAGATGGTGTAGACCCGCGCGTCGAGCAGGGCGTAGGCGGCGATGTTGTCCGGCGCGCCCATGCGGTAGCCCTCGCCGCCGCACAGCTGCTGGTAGTCGAGGGCCGACTCCAGCATGAGCTCGGAGGAGAGCACCTTGGTGGCCAGGGAGGCGAACATGCTGCCTTCCATGTCCGTGCGGTAGTCCTCGTCGAGCATCAGGTGCCGGTACAGCGCGTTGCACACGACGGAGTTCTGCTTGATCCGGCTGACCTTGTACTTCACGTAGTCGATGTCGTGCAGCGTGCCGTCGCCGATCTGCCGGCTCTCGACGTGGTGCAGCGTCTCGGCGGTCAGCCGGCGCAGGAAGCCGCTGGACATGGCGGCCTTGCTGAACCGCGACGCGCAGAGGATCTCGGCGGCGTCGCCCAGGCTCGGCCGGCTCTTGGCGAGGCGGTAGTGTCCGGGCACCCGGATGTCGAGGGTGTTCAGCCCGTAGCCCAGGTTCTTCAGGCCGAGGCTGTCGTAGACCTCGGTGGTCTCGAAGCCGCCGTCGGAGCGCTTGTGGGCGAAGTAGGCGAACTCCTTGCGCTCGGGGTGCTTGGCGCAGACGATCCACCAGTCGGCCTGCTCGCTGAAGGCCTGCCAGTGCTTGACCCCGGTGATGCGGTAGCCGTCGCCGTCCGGCTCGTACGTGGTCCGCATGCGCGCCAGGTTCGATCCGCTGCTCGGCTCGGTGAAGGCGAGGCCGCCGATGACGGGGTTGTTGGCGAAGTCCTCGAAGACCTCCTTCTTGAGCGCCTCGTCGCCGCTGGAGGCGACGTTGCGGAGGAAGAGGACCGTGACGATCATCGTGTACATGCCCATGGGCAGGTTGCGCTCGGACATGATCTCGATGATTTCGCACATCTCCCGGTGGCTCTCCCGGCCGCCGTACGCGCGGGGGATGGCCGGCAGGTAGATGCCGAGGTCGATCAGTTCGCGGAGGCTGTCCTTGGACAGCGGCTCCTGCGGCAGGACGGCGCTGTCGAACGCGCCGATGCCGCGCTGGAAATTGTCGAGGAAAGCGGTGGAGTCGAGGTCGATTAACCGGTTCCGTGGAATGCTCATGGTGATATCCCCGTTTCTTCGGTAGCCCTGCTGATGCGGCTCGTCAGAGCGCCGCGAGTTCCTCGCGGATGTGGTCCGGAATGCGCGCGGTGGCATTGGCCTGGTAATCGAAGTGGATCATTACGGTCGTCCCGCGGGCCACCTCGGCGTCGTTCTGCCGGGCGACCTGTTCGATGGTGATCGACGTGTTGCCGATCTTCGCCACCTTCGTCTCGATGACGACGTCGACGGACGCGAGGATCTGCTTGGTGAAGTCGATCTCGTAGCGGCGGAGGATGAGCGCGAGGTCGCGCATGTTCTCCTCCTTGCTGAACAGCCGGAAGATCGGCAGACGGCCGTGCTCGAACCAGACCGGGACGGCGGAGTTGGTCACGTGGCCGAGGACGTCGACCTCGGAGAAACGCGGCGAGATTGTGACGTTCACATCCAACTCCTAGGACGTCCGACTGTTCGGTTATCAACAGTCTGCCACTGCTGATCATCCGTCAATCGGTATACCGGTCGGTGAGTTGATGTGAACTCGGCCACAAGTGCCGGGCCGGCCGGGCCTCTTGGGCCGGTCTATCCGGATTGATCCGGTGCTGTCCGGCCCTGGGCCGTTCTGGTGGCAGTCGTTCCGGTAGCGGGGCGCGGTGCGGGAAGGGGCGGGAATGCGACGGGGGGCAAGGGGGTGGTTTTGAAAGACAACACCCCGGGTCAAAGAGGTTTTGTAGTTAGGTGGAGGGGTGGGGTGTGGGAAAAGAAGATA
>NZ_JBHWGV010000103.1:3345-10087 GCF_042732955.1 Kitasatospora sp. NPDC059747
GGGGGGGGGGGGCGGGGCGGGGGGGGGCCCCGGGGGGGGGCCCCCCCCCCCCCCCCCCGGCCCCCCCGGCGGTGCGTCAGAGGCGCTCGGGGACGGGGTTGCCGACCTCTTCGATGGCGCGGCGCACCGGGACCTTCGCCAGTACGGCGAAGCCGATCACGAAGAAGACCAGCAGCGAGATGATGGCCAGCCGGTAGCTGCCGGTGACCTGGTAGGCGAGGCCGAAGACCAGCGGGCCCATCCAGCTGGTGCCGCGGTCGCTGACCTTGTAGACGCTGAAGTACTCGGCCTCGCGTCCGGCCGGGATCATGTGCGAGAACAGCGAGCGGGACAGTGCCTGGCTGCCGCCGAGCACGAGGCCGATCATGCACGCGAGGGCGTAGAACCACGCGGGCTGGTGGGCCGGCATGAAGTAGCCGAGGGCGAGGGTGATCACCCAGCCGACCAGCGAGCCGAGCACGGTCTTCTTGGCGCCGTACCGGCGGGCGATCCGGCCGAGCAGGAGCGCGCCGCCGATCGCGACGATCTGGACCATCAGGACGGCGGCGACCAGCGAGGTCTGGTCCATGCCCAGCTCCTCGCTGCCGTAGAGCGAGGCCTGCGAGACGACGGTCTGGATGCCGTCGTTGTAGCAGAGGAACGCGCCCAGGAAGAGCAGGGTCTTCGGGTAGCGGCGCATGCCGCGCAGGGTGTTGGCGAGCTCGCGCAGGCTGCCGGCGGTGGGCTTGCCGTCGGCCGCGGCGCCGGTGCGGGCGGGGGCGACACCGGCCCGGGAGGGCAGCCGGAACAGCGGGACGAGGGTGAACAGCGCCCACCAGAGCCCGGCCGAGGCCAGGCAGATCCGCACGGCCGTGCCGGAGGAGAGGCCGAGCGCGTCGGCGTTCTCGAACAGCGCCAGGTTGGCGACCAGCAGGAGGCCGCCGCCCGCGTAGCCGTACGCCCAGCCCTTGGACGAGACGGCGTCGCGCTCGTCGGGCTTGGCGAGGCCCGGCAGGTAGGCGTAGGAGAGGGCGACCGACACCGCGTACGCGATGTTGGCGACCACCAGGAGTCCGCCGCCGAGGAGGTAGCGGTCGCCGTCGAGGAAGAACATGCCCATGGTGGCGAGCGCGCCCACGTAGGCGAAGCCGCACATGAGCTCCTTGTGCCGCCCGGTGCGGTCGGCGACGGTGCCGGCCAGCAGCATCGCCGCGACCGATATCAGCACCGAGAAGGAGACCGTGTACGGGAAGAAGGAGCCCGCGCGGATGGCGAGTCCCAACGGGTGGACGTCACCGTTGGCGTCGGCGGCCTTGTTGGCGATCGTCGTCAGGTACGGACCCAGGAAGACCGTCAGGACGGTCGCCGAGAACGCGGCGTTGGCCCAGTCGTTGATGTACCAGCCGAAGCGCGTGCGGTTCAGCGCACGGCTGTCGGTGGCCGTCGCCGGGGTGTCCGGCGCCGGGTGGTCCGGCAGGTCGGTCGCGGTGTTCATGGGTTCCAATCACCGTGCTCGGGCCGCGCCGCCGTCCATCCAGCAGCCGCGTTCGCTGAGGACGTCCCGCAGGACGTCTATGCGATCCGCCATGATGCCATCCACACCCAGGTCGAGTAGAGCCCTGATCCGTGTGGGATCGTCCACAGTCCAGACGTGAACGTGCAGGCCGAGGCGGTGCGCGGCCCGGACGAAGGCCCGGTCGACGACCCGGACGCCGCGGTGCCGCTCGGGCACCTGGGCGCAGATCCCGGCGTACGGTGCCCCGCGGCCGGGCAGCAGCGGGCCGGGCAGCAGTGATTCGGCCAGCGAGCGCAGCCGCAGCCGGGCGACCTCGCGCGGGCCGAGCGAGGTGGCCAGTCGCGGGCCGGCGGCGGCGCGGACGGCGGCGAGGCGGGAGTCGGAGAAGCCGCCGACGCAGACGCGGTCCCACGCGTCGGTGCGGCGGACCGCCTCGACCAGCGGCGCGATGGCCGGGGCGGCCTTGACGTCGATGTTGAAGCGGGCGTCGGGGAACGCGTCGAGCAGCTCCTCCAGCAGCGGGATCGGCTCGGTGCCGCCGATCCTGGCCTGTCGCACGGCGCTCCAGGGCTGGTCGGCGACGGCGCCGGTGCGGTCGGTGACGCGGTCGAGCCGGCTGTCGTGGAAGGCGACCAGGACGCCGTCGGAGGTCGCGTGGACGTCCGTCTCCAGGTAGCGGTAGCCGAGCGCGACGGCGGCCTCGAACGCGGCGAGCGAGTTCTCCGGGCGGCCGAGGTCGCCGCCGCGGTGGGCGAAGGCGAGGGGTCCTCGCTGGTCGAGGAAGGGGTGCAACTCGGCCTCCGGTGTCGTTCTGGTGCGCGCGCGTTACAGTATTACGCATCCTGTCAAGCAGTAATGGGGGCTCAGGCCCTCGGCCCGGCGGGTGCGAACGCCGCAGGGGCCGTCCCGACGGCGGTCGGGACGGCCCCTGCGGGGGTGCGTCGCCCGGGCGCTCACGGCCCGGGCGGTGGGGACTCAGTCGTCCAGGACCATCGCCTCGGCGCAGGCGGCGATGGTGAGGATGAGGGCGTCGTCCTGGCCGGGGACGATCTTGACCGAGTAGTGCTCGCTCAGCAGCGACCACTCGCGGGAGATGTGCGCGATCTCCTGCTCGCCGTAGGTGATGGCGTACTGGTGGTCGGTGATGTTGCCGGTGACGTGGATCTCCGCGCCGTTCTCGAAGGTCACCGTGAACTTGTAGACCAGCGGCGAGAAGAGCGCCTTCTTCACCGTCGCGATGGTCTGCTCGCCGCGCTTGATGTAGCGGATGTCGCGCAGCGTCATGATCTTCTCGGAGATCCGGTAGAGCTCGTTGCCCTCGGAGTCCTGCATCGCGATCGCGCCGCTGAAGCTGAACATCTTCTCGTCGACCTGGAAGGCGCGCTCGCCGCCACGCTTGATCCAGAAGTCGTGGGTGGGCGAGAAGAACTTCTCGTCGATGTCGTAGACGACGCCCTCGGGCACCGGCTGGTGGCCGTTCATGAGCTTCTGCCCGAGGTCCATCAGGAAGTTGTCGTGGTGCTCGCCCTGGCCCTGGCGCTGCTCGTCACCGAACAGCTCCTGCGCGATGCCGAGCAGGCCGCCGAACTCGTTGCTCATGTGTGTTTCGTCCCCATCTGATGGTGCGTTGGCGGGCACGATCCTAGGGACGGGAAACGGGCGCGGGACAGCTTTCCGGGCCTCTGTTGCACAATCCGCACAGAACGTGCGAACGGCTGTGGCGGAGGAGAAATCCCTGGTCGGAGGGGGTGTGTGCGAACGGCCCTTGGTGCGGCGTCAGACGGCGGGGAGGTCCGCGGGACGGGCCTGCGGGAGCGTCTCCGGGAGGGTCGGCAGCTCGGCGGCGCTGGCGAGGACGCGGGCGTGCGGGTGGCCGGCGAAGGCGGCGCGCGGGAGCTCGCCGGTGAGGACCCCGACGACGACCCCGGCCCCGGCGTTGGTGCCCGCCTCGACGTCGACGATGGTGTCGCCGGCGGCCAGGACGCGGCGGGTGTCGATGACGCCGGTCTTCTCCATCGCCCGGTGGATCATGTGCGGGGCCGGGCGGCCGCGCGGGACCTCGTCCGAGGTGACGACGGCGTCCAGGTTGCCGCCCTCGCCGGCGGACCAGCCGAGCGACTCCAGCAGCGGGTAGGCCACGTCGGCGCTGAAGCCGGTGGTCAGGGCGACCTTGATGCCGCGGCGGCGCAGCTCGGCCAGCGCCTCCTCGACGCCCTCGATGGCCTGCGGCGGCGTGGCCCGGTAGGCCTCGCGCAGGAACGCGGCGAAGGCCTCGTAGCCCTCCTCGACGAGTTCCGGCGTGGGGGTGCCGCCGCCGAGGCGGACCAGGGCGGCGATGGCCTCGCGCTTGTCGGTGCCCATCCACGTCTGCAGGTCCTCGTCGGAGACCGGCACGCCGGTGCGCTCGACGGCGGTGCGCAGCGCCCGGTACACGGCGCCCGACTCGTTGACGGTGGTGCCGGCCATGTCCAGAGCGGCGAGCTCGATCACGGTGAATCAGTCCTCTTCGGTGCGGTAGCGGCCGATGGTGGTGCGGCCTTCGACGGTGTTCTCGATGGTGAAGGTGGCCATGGCGGGGAGGTAGCGGTCGTCGGCGTCCTCCAGCGGCTCGCCCCGGCTCGACGTGGTCAGCCGGCGCACGCGCAGCAGCGGGTCGCCGATGCCGATGTCCAGGTGCTCGGCGTCCTCGGGGGAGGCCGCGACGGCGTCGATGGTGTGCCGGGCGTGGTGCAGGTCGACCTCGCGGCGCAGCAACTCCTCGTAGATGGAGCCGGTGTCCGGGTCGAAGTCGAACAGGGCGCGGCCGACCTCGTGGACGAAGGTCGAGCGTTCCAGCATGGCCGGGACGCCGTCCAGCAGCCGCAGCCGGACGAGCTCGACGACCGGCGCGCCCTCGGCGATGCCGAGCCGGGCCGCCGAGTCGGGGGAGGCCCGGCGGCGGGCCACCTCGATCGTCGTCTGCCCGGGCTCGCGGCCGATGCCGCGGGCCCACTGGGTGAACGACAGGAAGGTGGCGAACGGCTGGGAGGGGGCCGCGCGTCGGGCGACCGGCGGTTTGCCGCGGCCGCCGACCAGGCTGCCCTCGCGGCGCAGCAGCGCCAGGGCCTGGCGCACCGGGCCCCGGGAGGTGCCGAACTCGGCGCACAGCTGCGACTCGCTGGGCACTGGGCGGCCCTCGGGCCACTCGCCGGAGTCGATGCGGCGCTGGAACTCGACGCCGAGCCGCTGGTGCAGCGGGACGTCCTCGGGAGCCCGGTCCAGCGGACGGTCACTTGTCTTCACAAGACGACTATGACACTTCCGGGCGTGGCTTCTCAAGGCCGTTCCACCTGGCGGTTTCCCTGGGCGGCCCGGTGTTCCCGGTGATCGTCGAGCAGGTGAACAGAGGGTAACTTGTACAGACATCTCTTGACGTAGGCGCCGGCGAACCCGGAACCTGGGGCCATGAGCAGCACTGCACCCGCCACCGCCCCCGCCGTCACCCGCTCGCCCGCGCCCGGGCGCAGCGACCTCGTGATCGTCGGCGCCGGCATCGTCGGCCTCGCCCACGCCTTCGAGGCGCTCGCCAACGGGCTCTCCGTCACCGTCGTCGAGCGCGACCGGCAGCCCGTCGGCGCTTCGGTCCGCAACTTCGGCCACTGCTGCATCAGCGCCCAGGAGGGCGACCTGCTCGGTCTCGCCCGGCGCTCCCGGGCCGGCTGGCTGCGCGCCGCGCAGGCCGCCGGGTTCTGGGCCGCCGAGGCCGGCGCCCTCGTGGTCGCCCGCTCGGCCACCGAGGCGGCCGTGCTGGAGGAACTGCACGCCGAGCGCGGCGGCCGGGGCGTCGTGCTGCGCACCGCCGCCGAGACGGCGCAGGCGCTCGGGCGGGCGTCCGGCGCGGCCGGGGACCTCGTGGGCGGCGCGTTCCTGCCCGACGACCTGCGGGTCAACCCGCGCGAGGCGACGCCCGCGCTCGCCCGCTGGATCGAGCGGCAGCCCGGCGCCCGCATCCTGTGGGGCACCGCCGTCACCGGCGTCGAGTCCGGCACGGTGCACACCACGCGCGGCCCCGTCCACGGCGAGCGGATCCTGGTGTGCGTCGGCCACGACGTGGACTACCTGTTCCCCGACCTCGCCGAGGAGCACGAGGTCCGGCGCTGCCGGCTGACGATGGCGCGGGCCGTCGCCCCGGAGGGGTTCCGCACCGACTCGGCGGTGCTGACCGCCACCTCGATGCTGCGTTACGACGCGTTCACCGCCCAGCCGTCCGCGGCCCGGCTGCGCGAGGAGGTCGTCGGCCACAGCCCGGAGCTGCTGGGGATCGGCGCCAACGTGATGTTCACGCGGCTGCCCGACGGCTCGGTGCTCGTCGGCGACTCGCACCACTACGACGCCACCACGCCGCCGTTCATCGACGAGCACACCTTCGAGCTGCTGACCGGCGCGGTCGCCGGCGTCCTCGGGGTCGAGCGGCTGCGGGTCCTGGAGCGCTGGCAGGGCGTCTACGCCAGCAGCGACCGCGGCCCGCTGCTGGTGCGCGACCTCGCGTCGGGTGTGCGGGTGCTGTCCGTCACCTCGGGCATCGGCATGACGCTCTCCTTCGGCCTCGCCGCCGCGACCTTCGACGGCACGCTCGCCGCCACGGGCTGACGCGGGGCCCGCGCCGCAGGACTTGTCAGGACAGGTCCTGCGGCGCTTTTTTGGTGTTGCCCGGTCATGGTGCCGTCCGATCCCTGGTGCGGCCCGGGGACCGGCGTCACAATGCGGGCATGCGGAGATGGTTCGCGGTCGTGATGGCCGAACTGGCGGGGCTGGCCGCGGTGGTGGCGTGCGGCGGGCCGGGTGCGGCACCGGCGCCGCCCCCGGCCGAACTGCCGACGACGCCGCCCGGCGGCGTCTTTCAGGACTGTGTCCTGAGTATCACGCCCTGGCTCCAGATGGCCGTCGACGGGGGCAAGGACCTGGGCGACTACCAGGAGATGGGGCTGTCCAACGCCCAGGGCAGCGCGCTCCGGGAGCTCCAGCGGCAGGCGGCCGCGCTGCGGGCGCAGGGGCCGCTGCCGTCCGGCTGGGTGGCGACGGAGGTCCGGCGGGCCTGCGAGTCGATCGTCGCGGCCAGGGCCACCGAGACGTCGCGGCCGCCCGGCTGGCCGTGACGCGCGCGGGTGCGGGGGCCCGCGGGGGGGGCCCCCCCCCGGGGCCGGAGGGTTCCCGGTCGGCGTCCCCCGGTGTGTTCGTGGGGGGGGCCGCGGCGCCCGCGGGCGGGGT
>NZ_JBHWGV010000103.1:10097-17276 GCF_042732955.1 Kitasatospora sp. NPDC059747
CGGGGGGGCCTGCGTGTCGTCGGGCGGGGCCGGGCCCCCCGGGGGGGGGGGGCCCGCGGGGGGGGGGGGGGGGGGGGGGGGGGGGGGCCGGGGGGGGGGGGCCCCCCACGGTGGCGTCAGGAGACCGTGACGTCGTCGACGTAGGTGTACGTCGGGTCGCCGGCGGCGCCGTCGTCCTGGTTGGTGAGCGTCAGGGTGTAGCTGTGGCCGGCCGTGACCGGGGTCGTGGCGTTCTGCCAACCCAGGCCGCTGGTGCAGGTGTTGGCCAGCACGGTGGTGCTCGTGCCGGTGGTGACGTCCTGCAGCGTGGCGTTCGCCCAGTCGTAGTCGACGGTGTCCGGGCAGGTCACGTCGTACCAGAAGGAGAGCGTGGAGCTGCCGGCCGGAGCGGTGAAGGTCTGGGCGGCGGTGGACGCGGCGCTCGGGCTCGTGGAGCCGAGCACCGCGCCGTAGCCGCCGGTGCGGGCGGCGGCCGGGGTGACGGCGGCGGAGCCGGCCGTCGTCCAGCCCGAGAGGTCCCCGGCCTCGAAGCCGCCGTTGGTGAGGGCGGGGGCGGGCGCGGGGCTTCCGGTGCCGGTGAACACCTCGTCGTACGGGGTGGCCCAGGCGTCGTTGTTCGTCATCGCCGGCAGGCCGAGCGCGTCCCGGACCACCCGGGCGGTGCTGTAGTGGTCGTAGCGGTTCGTCGCCCGGTAGCCCGCCTTGACGGTGTTCTGCGAGCCGACGGCGACCGTCATCACCTGGTTCGTCTGGCCGGGGCCGAAGCCGCCGGGCGACGACTTGCCGTCCTCGTCGACGGTGACGATCAGCAGCGAGCGGTCGTTCTTCCAGGCCGGCGAGTCGAAGATGAGCGGCAGGTTGTTCTTCAGCCAGGTGTCGCCGGAGGAGATCGAGCAGAACTCGAAGTCGCTGCACGCCCCGGCCGCGAACCAGGTGAAGTTCGGGGTCGTCGACGCGGACTTCAGCGCGTTCGTGTAGTCGCTCCACGCGGGCCAGTGCGCCCGGCAGTAGGCGTTGTCGTTCTTCATCCGCGGGGCGTAGTAGAACGGCACGTCGTCGTTCTCGTAGTTGCCGCTGGAGGTGGTCTGGCAGGCGCTGGTCTGCCCGTAGACGCTCTCCGCCCAGGTCTTGCCGGCCTGGTCGAGCTTGTCGCCGAGGCCGTCGTTGGTGGCCGCGCAGGCCGCGCTGGTGATGCAGTTGCTGTTGTTGCCGCCGGGCGCCTTGGCGCTGCGCCCGTAGCTGTTGCCGAACGCGACCTGCTCGTAGTTCGGGTCCGAGTTGTGGGTGCCCGCGTGGTAGTCGGTGAGCAGCGAGCCCATGGGGATCAGCGTGTTGTTGATGTACGGCGCGTCGGTGGTGTTGCCGACGATGCCCGGGCTGCCGGTGGCGGTGTTGGACGCGGCCGAGTAGTTCGTGTTCTCCATCATGATCAGGAACACGTGGTCGTAGCCGGGCACGGCCGAGGCGGGGACGCTCAGCGTGCCGGGGGTGACGGCGGTGTCGAGGGTCAGCGACAGGTCGTCGGCCATGCCGTCGTTCTGGGTGCCCGTCATCGAGAAGTCGATGGTGACCTTGATCGAACGGGTGCCGGCGGGGAGGGCGCCGGTGGTGCTGCGCCGGACCATGCCGGTGGCGCTGCCGCGGTCGGCGGCCAGCACCGGGCCGATCGCCGAGCTGCCGAGGGAGGCGCCGGCGGCGTTCAGGTAGGTCGCGGTGGCCTTGGCGTTGTCGTCGTACGAGCCGACGCCGCCGAGCCAGCCGCTGAGCGTGGCGGACACCGAACCGCCGTCGACGGCGGTGGCGGCCGGGGACACGTCGACCGTCTGCGTCATCCGGGAGCTGCCGCGGGAGCCGCCCTGGAAGTAGGACGTGCCGCGGGTCGGCGAGCCGGGGGAGCCGGCGGTGGCGCCGGACGGCATGCCGTAACAGTCGATGACCGGGTCGCCGGCGGTGATCCGCCAGCCGGGGAGGGTGGTCTCCTCCCAGCCGCCGGGGCTGCACTGGCCGGTCTCGGCGTTGCCGTTGAGCAGCAGGTTGGCGCTGGTGGTGGCGCTCGTGGTGGCCGTCGTGGTGGCCGCGCTCGCGCTCGGGGTGGCGAGCGCAGCCGGGACGGCGAGGGCGAGGGCGAGGGCCGCTGCCGTGAGGGCGGCGGGGAGGCGGGACGGTCGTGAGCCGGACACAGGAATCATGCGGATGTCTCCGTGTGGGGTTCGAGGTCCCGGCGGCGCGGCCGGGCGTCCATACGATCCCGGTGGCTCGGCACACTTGTCTCTACAAGTTTTCTGACCGGCTCGTGAACAGTTGGCGACCGGATTCCCCATGGCCGGATTCCCCGTGATCGGGGTACCGGCGGCCCCGGTCAGCGCGCGGTGCGCCAGGTGGCTTCGAGACGGGTCGTCCCCTCGTCGGTGGTGACGGGGTGCCACTGGGCGCGCAATCCGGCCCGCCGCGCCGACGCGGACTCCTTGCCCATGGCCTGGAGGACGGTGCTGTCGAGCGGGCTCGCGGCCAGGCGCTCGACCGCCGCGGCGAGCGCGGCGCGCAGCCCGCGCCCCCGTCGGCCGACGGCGGGGACCGCGGAGTGGAACGCAGCGATGACGGACATGCGGATCACCTCCGGAACGACCTGCGGACCTGCAGGTACCCGACAGCCTGCACCGGCGCAGCGGCCCGCGATCCGGGTTTGACGCCTTGCTGGCGCCGCCCTGATGCGTTGCTGACGCGGGGTCGGCGTGAGCGCCCGCGGCCCGTCGGGCCGTACGGCGCCCGGGGCGGCCCTCCGGGGTGTCCGCCCGAAGCCGGACCGCGCCCGGCATGCGTCTTCAGAGCGCCTCGACCGCGCTCGGCCACCATGCCCGTCGTGGTGGCGAGACGGAGACCGGCCGGACGGCCGGGAGGCGTCGCCGGAAGGAGCGAGCGGATGTGCGGGATCGCCGGATGGGTCGACTTCGAGCAGGACGCGGACACGCTGCGCACGGTGGTGCGGGCGATGACGGACAGCCTGGCCTGCCGCGGGCCCGACGGTGACGGGGTGTGGTTCGCGCCGCACGCGGGCTTCGGGCACACCCGCAACGCCGTCATCGACATCCCGGGCGGCGGGCAGCCGATGGCCGCCGAGGAGAACGGCCGGGCCGTCGTCGCCGTGACGTACAACGGCGAGATCTACAACTTCCGCGAGCTGCGCGCGGAACTGGAGGCCAAGGGGCACCGGTTCACGACCCGGTGCGACACCGAGGTGGTGCTCCGCGGCTACCTGGAGTGGGGCCCGGACTGCGGCACGCACTTCAACGGGATGTTCGCGTTCGGCATCTGGGACAGCGGCCGGGAGGAACTCTTCCTGATCCGCGACCAGATGGGCATCAAGCCCCTGCTGTACAAGCGGCTGCCGAACGGCATCGTCTTCGGCTCCGAGGCCAAGGCGCTGCTCGCCCACCCGGCGGTGGACGCCCGGGTGGACGCCGGCGGGCTGGCCGAACTGCTGGCGCAGACGAAGTCCCCCGGCGTGTCGATCTACGCCGGCGTCCAGGAGGTCCTGCCCGGCAGCGTGCTGCGCTTCAGCCGCAAGGGCTCAGCGCAGAGCACGTACTGGGCCCTGGAGGCCCGCCCGCACACCGACGACCTGCCGACCACGGTCACCCGGGTGCGGGAGCAGCTGGAGGAGGTGGTGGCCCGGCAGCTGGTCGCGGACGTGCCGCGCGGCATGCTGCTCTCCGGCGGTCTCGACTCCAGCGTGCTGACCGCGCTCGCCGCCCGCTGGGCCAAGGAGAACGGCGAACCGCCGCTGCAGAGCTTCTCCCTCCTGCTCACCAGCGCGGAGGGCTTCCGGTCCGACGAGATGCGCGGCACCTCGGACGCGCCGTTCGCGCACGCGATGGCCAAGTACGCCGGGACGGTGCACCAGCAGATCACGCTGACCACCAAGGAGCTCGCCGACCCGGACGTGCGGCGGGCGTGCGTCGTGGCACAGGACATGCCGTCGATGTTCGGCGACATGGACGCCTCGGCGTACCTGCTCTCCAAGGCGGTGCGCGAGCGGGCCACGATGGTGCTGTCCGGGGAGACCGCCGACGAGGTGTTCGGTGGATTCCCGTGGGTGCACAACGAGGACGTCGTCTACAGCGACACCTTCCCGTGGATGGGCATCATGCACGTCTACGACGCCGCCCACCCCGGCCTCGGGCTCGGCCTGCTCGACAAGGGCCTGCTGCAGAAGCTGGACCTGCGCGGCTACGTCGCCCAGCGCTACCGCGAGGCGCTCGCCGAAGTGCCGGTGCTGGCCGGCGAGTCGAAGCACGAGCGCCGGATGCGCGAGGTCATCCACCTGCACCTGACCCGCTGGCTCGGGGTGCTGCTGGACCGCAGCGACCGGCTCGGCATGGGGCCGGCCCTGGAGATGCGGGTGCCGTACTGCGACCACGAGTTCGTCCAGTACGTCTTCAACACCCCCTGGGCGATGAAGAACCACGACGGCCGGGAGAAGAGCCTGCTGCGCGCCGCCGCCGGGGACCTGCTGCCGCGCAAGGTCCTGGACCGGCAGAAGAGCCCCTACCCGGTCACCCAGGACGGTGCCTACCTCGGCGAGCTCTGCCGCCAGCTGCGCGAGGTGCTCGCCGATCCGGCCGCGCCGGTGCTGCCGCTGATCGACGTCCCCGCCGCGCTGGCGGTCGCCGAGAATCCGGCGCGGGTGTCCGACCAGCCGGGCGTGTGGGCGTGGATCTGCCGGCTGGACGTGGAGATGGTGCTCAGCCTCAACACGTGGCTCGCCGAGTACCGCGTCACGCTGGACGTCTGACGGAGGGGTGATCTCGTGTCCACTCGTGTAGAAGCTCCGACGCACGCCCAGGCGCGGCCGCCGCGCTCCGCGGAGGAGTTCGTACGGGCCGTCGAACGGGACGGCATCGAGTTCGTGCTCGCCATGTTCGTCAACGTGGACGGCCGGCCGTGCTGCAAGCTGGTGCCGGCCGCGGCGGTGCCCCGGCTGCTCGCCGACGGGGTCGGGTTCGCGGGCCACGCGGTCGGGTCGATCGGGCAGTCGCCGGCCGACCCGGACGTGGTCGCCGTCCCGGACGTCACCAGTTACAGCGTGCTGCCGTGGCGGACCGGGCTCGCGGTCGTCCAGTGCGACCCGCACGTCAACGGCGCGCCCTGGCCCTACGCCCCCCGGGTGATCCTGCGCCGGGCGCTCGCCGAGCTCGCCGGGCGGGGCATGGTGCTCAAGGTCGGCGCCGAACCGGAGTACTTCCTGCTGCGGCGCACGGCCGACGGCGGCATCGCGGTCGCCGACTCGGAGGACACCGGCCCCCGGCCCTGCTACGACGCCCGCGGCCTGGGCCGCTCGCTGGACCACGTGGCGGAGGTGAGCCGCGCCCTGGGCCGCCTCGGCTGGGGCAACTACTCCAACGACCACGAGGACGCCCACGGCCAGTTCGAGCACAACTTCGACTACGCCGACGCCCTGGTCACCGCCGACCGCGTGGTGCTCTTCCGGTACCTGGTGCAGATGCTGGCGCGGGACGCCGGGCTGATCGCCAGCTTCATGCCGAAGCCCTTCGGCCACCTGACCGGCAGCGGCCTGCACCTGCACCTGAGCCTGTGGGGCACCGGCGGCGAGGAGCTGTTCCTGGACGAGGGCGACGCCCGCGGCCTGGGCGTCTCGGCGCTCGGCTACGCGTTCATCGGCGGCGTCCTGGCGCACGCCCCGGGGGTGGTCGGTTTCACCTGCCCGACCGTCAACTCCTACAAGCGGCTCGGGGCCAGGGGTGACACGGCTTCCGGCTCCAGCTGGGCGCCGACCTACGCCACGTACGGCGGCAACAACCGCACCCAGCTGCTGCGGGTACCGGCGCCGGGCCGGGTCGAGGCGCGCTGCGTCGACTCCTCGGCGAACCCCTACCTGGCGACGGCCGCGCTGCTGGCGGCCGGCCTGGACGGCGTCGACCGGTCGGCGGACCCGGGCCCGCCGAACGAGGCCGACCTGGAGGCGGCCGCGGCGCAGCCGTCGAGCGGTGCGCCGCTGCCCGCCACGCTCGCCGAGGCGGCCGAGGCCGTCCGCCGGGACGCGGTGCTGCGCGCGGCCTTCGGCAAGGCGGGGGAGGGGGAATTCGTGGACTTCTACGCGCGGTCGAAGCACGAGGAGTTCGCCGAGTACCACCGGGCGGTCGGCGGCTGGGAGGTCGACCGCTACCTCACCACCCTCTGACACCGCAGTGCCTCTGCACCGAAGTGCACCACCGGGCGCGCCCGGTCGCCGCGGGTTGCCGCGGAGGCCGGGCGCGCTCCGCTAGTGTCGCCCTCGCTCGTCCCCATCTGCGGTACCCGATAAGGGAGTTCACCGGTATGAGTACCGAATTCCAGCTCGACGACCAGGGCCGGATCACCGCCGCCACGTCCTTCCTGCTGGTCCACCACGCCCTGCGGCGGGACGCCGAACGCCTCCCGCGGGCGCTCGCCGCGCTCGACCCGCGGGACACCGCGCAGGCCGCCCTGCTGAACGACCGCTGGCGGCTGTTCGAGTGGGTGCTGGCCGACCACAGCGAGAACGAGGACGCCAGCCTCTTCCCGCTCGCCCTCTCGCGCGCCCCGGAGCTGGCCGAGCCGCTCGACGGCATCGAGCAGGAGCACGAGGAACTGGACGCGCGGCTCAAGGAGATCGGCCGGCTGATGGCCGACCTGACGACGCCCGAGGCCGTCGCCACGGCGCGGGCCGCCACCGAGCGGCTCGCCGGGCTGCTGGGCCGGCACTTGGACCGGGAGGAGAAGCACATCGTGCCGGTGCTGGTGGACCGGATCCGCCCCGAGGAACTGGCCGGCGGCCAGGGCAAGGGCGGTCCTGGCGCCGGTCCTGGCGCCGGTCCGGGCAAGGGCGGCCCCGGTGGTGGCCCGGGCCGGGCCGGCCAGGGCGGCCCCGGGGCGGGTGAACCGCCGCGGTGGCTCGTCTCGACCTGGACCGAGGAGGACGTGGACCCGGTGGTGGTGGACGCGCTGATCGCCGCGCTGCCGCCGGCGTTCGCGGAGCAGATGGCCGGGGCGCTGCCCGGCTGGCGGGAGCAGTACCGCGACCTCAACGCCCGGGTCTGGGCGCAGATCTGACGTGAGCCCACACCGAGGTGGGGGCGGGGCGGGCGGCGGGGCGGCCCCCGCCCCCCGCCCCCCCCCGGGCAGGGCGCGCGCGAGAGCTGT
>NZ_JBHWGV010000103.1:17286-32479 GCF_042732955.1 Kitasatospora sp. NPDC059747
ACACCCCGCCGGGGGGGGACAAAACTTTCCCCGCCCCACCCGGCCCCGCCCCCCCGCGCCGCCCCCCGCCCCCACCTCGGCGCACGCGCGCCCGTTCAGTGCGACAGCGACTGCTCTACGCAGTCCATCACCCGCTCCAGGTCCGGCAGGTAGACGTCCTCCAGGCGGGACGGCGGGTACGGGGTGTCGAAGCCGGTCACCCGCAGCGCGGGCGCCTGGAGGGAGTAGAAGCACGCCTCGGTGATCCGGCAGGCGAGCTCGGCGGCCACGCCCAGCTGGCCGGGCGCCTCGTGGACGGTGACCAGCCGCCCGGTCCGCACGACCGAGTCCCGGACGGTGGGCACGTCCAGCGGCGAGAGCGAGCGCAGGTCGACCACCTCCAGGCTGCGGCCCTCCGCGGCGGCGGCCCCGGCGGCCTCCAGGCAGAGCCGGACCGTCGGCCCGTACCCCACGAGGGTGAGGTCGGTGCCCGGGCGGACCACCTCGGCCGAGTGGAGCGGCAGCGGCGCGCCGGCCGCCGGGTCGACCTCGCCCTTGTCCCAGTAGCGGCGCTTGGGCTCGAAGAAGATCACCGGGTCGTCGCAGGCCACCGCCTGCTGGATCATCCAGTACGCGTCGGCGGGCCGGGCGCAGGTGACCACCCGCAGCCCCGCGGTGTGGGCGAAGTACGCCTCCGGCGACTCGCTGTGGTGCTCCACCGCGCCGATCCCGCCGCCGAACGGGATCCGCACGACGACCGGCATGGCCACCCGGCCGCCGGTGCGGGCGCGGAGCTTGGCGAGCTGGGCCACGATCTGGTCGTACGCGGGGTAGACGAAGCCGTCGAACTGGATCTCGCAGACCGGCCGGTAGCCGCGGAAGGCGAGGCCGATGGCGGTGCCGACGATCCCCGACTCGGCGAGCGGGGTGTCGATCACGCGGTCGCCGCCGAAGTCCTTGTGCAGCCCGTCGGTGATCCGGAAGACGCCGCCGAGGCGGCCGACGTCCTCGCCGAGCAGGACCACCCTGCGGTCGGCCTCCATGGCCTTGCGGAGGCCGGCGTTGAGGGCCTTGGCGAGGGTCAGCTCCATGTGTGGGTCCCTTCCGGTCCGTCCGTGAACTGGTCGAGGAACTCGGTGAGGCGGGCGCGCCCGGCGTCGATGAGCGGGTGCGGTCCGGCGTAGACGTGGTCGAACACGGCCGTCGGCCCGGGGTCGGGCAGGGCGCGGCACTCGGTGCGCAGCCGGACGGCCAGCCGGTCGGCCTCCTCGTCGAGGGCGGTGAAGAACGCGGGGTCGGCGAACCGCTCGTGCTCCAGGTAGGCCCGCAGGCGGGTGATCGGATCCCGTGCGGCCCACTCGGCGACCTCGTCGGGGGAGCGGTAGCGGGTGGCGTCGTCGGAGGTGGTGTGCGGGGCCATCCGGTAGGTGACGGCCTCGATCAGCACCGGTCCCGAGCCGGACCTGGCGTGCTCCAGGGCCGCGTCGGTCACCGCGAGCGTGGCGAGCACGTCGTTGCCGTCCACCCGGACGCCGGGGAAGCCGTAGCCGTGGGCGCGCCGGTACAGCGGGACGCGGGTCTGCCGGGAGAGCGGCTCGGAGATCGCCCAGTGGTTGTTCTGGCAGTAGAAGACCACCGGGGCGTCGAACACGGCCGCGTAGGTGAAGGCCTCGTGGACGTCGCCCTGGCTGGTCGCGCCGTCGCCGAAGCAGACCAGCACCGCGCCGTCGGCGCCGTCGAGCCGCAGGCCCATGCCGTAGCCGACGCCGTGCAGGGCGTGGCCGCCCACCACCACCTGGTAGTTGGCCATGCCGGCCCGGTACGGGTCCCAACTGCCGTGGGCGGTGCCGCGCCAGAACCCGAGGAGGTCGATCGGGGGGATGCCCCGGCACCAGGCGACGCCGTGCTCGCGGTAGCTGGAGAACACGAAGTCCTGCGGGCGCAGTGCCCGTCCGGCGCCGATCTGGGCGGCCTCCTGGCCGAGGAGCGAGGCCCACAGGCCGAGTTCGCCCTGGCGCTGGAGGACGGTGGCCTCGGTGTCGATCCGGCGCACCAGCACCATGTCGCGGTAGAGCGCCCGGTACTCCTCGGGGGTGAGGTCGAGTTCGTGGTCGGGGTGGGCGACCCGGCGGCCGGCCGGGTCGAGGAGCTGCACCGGATCGGGGTCGTGGGCGGGGAAGCGGCTGGTGAGCACGTCAGGCCTCCTGGCCGGGGGTGGTGGCGGCGGGGGTGGCGGCGCCGGCCCGGTTGACGGCGCTGACGGCGGCGGCGAGCGAGGCGCGGACGATCCCGGTGGCGATGCCCACGCCCCACACCGTCCGGCCGTGCAGGGCGCACTCCACGTACGCGACGGCGCGGGCGTTGCTGCCGGCGGCGAGCGCGTGTTCGCGGAAGTCGAGCACGTGGAGGTCCACGCCGATCCCGGCGAGCGCGTCGGCGAAGGCGTCGATCGGCCCGTTGCCGGTGCCGTGCAGCCGGTGGATCGCGCCGTCGAGGCGGACGGCCGCGGTGAGCGTGTCGCGGCCGTCGTCGCCGGTGGCGGTGTCGTGGCTGAGCAGGGCCAGCGGTGCGCGCTCGGTGAGGTACTCGGCGCGGAAGAGCCGCCAGATCTCCTCGGGCGCGACCTCGCCGCCGAGGTCGTCGGTGCGGGCCTGGACGGCCTTGGCGAACTCGATCTGCAGGCGGCGCGGCAGGTCGAGCCCGTGCCCGGTCCGCAGCACGTAGGCGACCCCGCCCTTGCCGGACTGGGAGTTGACGCGGATCACGGCGTCGTAGCCGCGCCCGACGTCCCGGGGGTCGACGGGCAGGTAGGGCACGGCCCACGGGACCTCGTCCACCGGCCGGCCGAGCGCCTCGGCCTCGGCGGCCATCGCCTCGAAACCCTTCTTGATGGCGTCCTGGTGGGAGCCGGAGAAGGAGGTGTAGACGAGGTCGCCCGCGTAGGGGTGGCGCGGGTGCACCTCCAACCGGGTGCAGTGCTCGGCGGTGCGGCGGACCGCGTCGATGTCGGAGAGGTCGATGCCGGGGTCGACGCCCTGGGTGTAGAGGTTCATGGCCAGGGTGACGAGGTCGACGTTGCCGGTGCGCTCGCCCTGGCCGAACAGGCAGCCCTCGACGCGGTCGGCGCCGGCCATGACGGCGAGCTCGGCGGCGGCGACGGCGGTGCCGCGGTCGTTGTGCGGGTGGACGGACAAGCAGATGTGCTGACGCCTCGTCAGGTTCCTGGACATCCACTCGATCCGGTCGGCGTAGTCGTTGGGCGTCGAACGCTCCACCGTCGCCGGGAGGTTGAGGATCAGCTCGCGTCCCTCGTCGGGCTGCCAGACGTCCGCCACCGCCTCGCAGACCTCCAGTGCGAACTCCGGCTCGGTGTCGGTGAAGATCTCCGGGCTGTACTCGTAGCCGAGTTCGGTCGCGTCGCCGAGCAGCTTCCCGGCGTGTTCGAGGACCAGACGGGTGCCCTGCTCGGCGATCGCCCGGCACTGGTCGCGGTCGACGCCGAAGACCACCCGGCGGAAGAGCGGCGCGGTCGCGTTGTAGAGGTGCACGGTCGCGCGCCGGGCGCCGGCCAGCGACTCGACGGTCCGCCCGATGAGGTCGTCCCGCGCCTGGGTGAGCACCGAGACGGTCACGTGGTCGGGGATGGCGTCCTGCTCGATGATCGAGCGGACGAAGTCGAAGTCGGCCTGCCCGGAGGCCGGGAAGCCGACCTCGATCTCCCGGTAGCCCAGCGCGACCAGCAGGTCGAACATCCGGCGCTTGCGGGCCGGTGACATCGGGTCGATCAGCGCCTGGTTGCCGTCGCGCAGATCGGTGGAGAGCCAGCGCGGCGCCCGGGTGATCCGGCGCGAGGGCCAGGTGCGGTCGGGCAGGTCCAGCGGGACGGCGGGCCGGTAGCGGCCGAGCGCGAGGGAGCGGCGGTAGCGGGATTCCATCGGTTCAGGCCCCCCAGGTGACCGCGACCGCGTTGCCCACGAGGGCGACCATGGCCAGCGCCGTCCGCAGGTGGTGCCAGTCCCGCCACAGCGGCCGCGGATCGCGCCAGCCCTCCGGCACGGCACCCGACTCGACCAGCTTGACCTGGCGGTTGATCGGCACGTTGCAGGCCCGGGAGACCACCGCCACGCCGGCCAGCGCGAGGCCGGCGAGGACGGTGAGCACCCGGATCCAGGCCCGGTCGGCCGTGCCGCCCAGCGCGAAGTCGGCCAGCCCCGCGGAGATCACGATGATCGGCATGGTGGGGTCGTAGTGGCGCCCCAGCAGCTTGTGGATCTCCACGTACCGGTCGACGGAGAGCGCCATGGCCGTGGGGATGACACTGATGGCCACGGCGAAGAAGACCCCGGAGACGATGCCGCTGCCCAGCAGGGCCACCAGCCCCAGACCGTGGTTGACCAGGTCGTTCACGTTCGTGCCTCCTCGCGGCTCGCGGGCTCTTGCCGCTCACCTTGGCAAGGCGCGCTCGGGCCGTCCTAGAAGGACCCTGAACGGTCCCGGCCGCTTCAGACGTGCTCGATGCACCGTGGAGGGCCACCGGCGACGATCCCTCCACGGATGGCTGTGCCGAGAGGAGCTGAGTGGTGTGTTGAGGGCGGGAGGCCGGGCCGGGCCGAGGTACGGCCGGATCATCGGGGTCGGCGACTACCGGCCGCGCCGGGTGGTGGACAACCGGGAGGTGTGCGAGGCGATCGACTCGACCGAGGAGTGGATCGAGTCGCGCTCCGGCATTCGGCTGCGCCGCTTCGCCGAACCGGAGGAGACGCTCGCGGTGATGGGCGCGGCGGCGGCCGCGAAGGCGATCGCCGCGGCCGGCGTGGACCCGCGCGACATCGGCCTGGTCATCGCGGCGAGCACGACCAACCTGGTCTCGCTGCCGCCGCTCGCGGTGGACGTCGCGACCCGGGCCGGCGCGGTCGGCGCGGCCGCCTTCGACCTCAACGCGGCCTGCGCCGGCTTCTGCTACGCGATCGAGACCGCCGCGGCGATGATCAGGACCGGCACCGCCGACCACGCCCTGGTGGTCGGCGTGGAGCGGCTGACCGACCTGGTCGACCCGGCGGACCGGCAGATCGCCTTCCTGCTGGCCGACGGGGCCGGCGCGGTCGTGCTCGGCCCGTCCGCCGAACCGGGCGTCGGCCCGGTCGTCTGGGGCGCCGACGGGCGGCAGCTGGACGCCGTGGTGATGAGCGGCTCCTGGGGCGACCGCCTGCGCGACCCGGCCGCGCCGGTGCCGGTCATGCGGATGGACGGCCGCCGGGTCTTCCGCTGGGTGGTGGACGAGATGGTGGCCGTCGCCCGCAGGGCGGTGGCCGAGGCCGGGATCACCTTCGCGGACCTGGCCGCCTTCGTCCCGCACCAGGCGAACATGCGGATCACCGACGTGCTGGTCGGCGAACTCGGGCTGCCCGGCCACGTGGTGGTGGCCGACGACATCGAGACGGCCGGCAACACCAGCTCGGCCTCCATTCCGCTGGCGATCGAGCGGCTGCTCACCACCGGCCGGGTCGAGTCCGGCTCGCTCGCGCTGCTGATCGGCTTCGGGGCCGGACTCACCTTCGCCGCGCAGGTGGTGAGACTGCCGTGACGGAACCCGCTTCCACCGGACCCGCTTCCACCGGACCCGCTTCCACCGAGCCCGCTTCCACCGAGCCCGCTTCCACCGGATTCGACGTCGCCGAACCCGACGTCGCCGAACCGGTCTTCACCGAGTCCGGGCTGCCGGTCAAGCCCTGCTACGGCCCCGGGGACCTGCCCGGCGAGCGCGCCGCCGAGCTGCCGGGCCGGGCTCCGTTCACCCGTGGCACCCGGGCCGGGATGTACCGTGAACGGCCTTGGGCGGTACGCCAGTTGGCCGGGTACAGCACCGCTGACCACACCAACCGGCGGCTGCGCATGCTGCTGGACTCCGGGGCCACCGCGGTCAACACCGTCTTCGACTTCCCGACCAACCGCGGCTACGACAGCGACGAGCCGATCGCCCGCGCGGACGCCGGCCAGGGCGGGGTCGCGATCGACGGCGTCGAGGACATGCTCGCCCTGTACGACGGGATCCCGCTCGACCGGGTGAGCGTCTCGCTGGTGCTCTCCCACCCGGTCGCGGCCGGGGCGGTGCTCGCCTTCTACCTGGCTGCCGCCGAGCGGCGCGGGTACGCCTTCGCCGACCTGCGCGGCACGCTGCAGAACGACTTCATGATGGAGACGGTGGTGCTCACCGCGCCGAGCGTGCTCGAGCCCGCGTTCTCCTTCCGACTGTCGACGGACGTCGTGGAGTTCTGCCTCCAGCAGGTGCCGCGCTGGAACGCGATCAGCTACACCGGCTACAACTACCGCGAGGCGGGCGCCGACGCGGTGCACGAGGTCGCGCTGGTCGTGGCCCACGCCGTCGCGACGGCCGAGGAGATGGTCCGCCGGGGCCACCCCGTGGACTCCTTCGCCGGCCGGCTCACCGCCTTCTTCAGCGCGGACAGCGACTTCTTCGAGGAGGTCGCCAAGTACCGTGCCGCCCGCCGGGTCTACGCCCGGGTCTTCGAGGAGCGGCTGAAGGCGGCGGACCCCCGCAGCCTGATGCTCCGCTACCACGTCCAGACCGCCGGCTCCGCGCTGACGGCGCGTCAGCCGCTCAACAACATCACCCGGGCCGCGTACCAGGCCCTCGCGGCGGTGCTGGGCGGCGCGCAGTCGCTGCACGTCAGCGCCTACGACGAGGCACTGTCCATCCCCTCGGAACAGGCGGCGCTCACCGCGCTGCACACGCAGCTGATCCTGCGCCACGAGACGGGCGTCGACCGGACCGCCGATCCGCTGGCGGGCAGCTACTACGTCGAGCACCTGACCGACGAGATCGAGCGCCGGGTGGGCGTCCTCCTGGACCGGATCGACGCGATGGGCGGCCTGGTCGCGGCCGTCGACCAGGGCTGGGTGCACAAGCAGCTGACCGGCCGCGCGTACGACCGGCAGCTGGAGCTCGACGACGGCAGCCGGACCGTCGTCGGCGTCAACCGCTTCCGGGACGAGGACGAGCCGCTGCGGATCGAACCGTTCCGGGTGCCGGCCACCATCGAGGCGCAGCGCCGCCGCCTGGCCCGCGTGCGGGCGGCCCGGGACGCCGGGCGGGTGCGCACGGCGCTGGAGCGGGTGCGCGCGGCGGCCGTCGCGGGCCGCAACACCATGCCGGGACTGCTCGACGCGGCACGGGCCGGGGCGACGCTCGGCGAGTGCTGCGAGGTCTTCCGCAGCCTGCACGGCGGCTGGCACCAGCCGCTCATCTGACCGGACGTCGGCTCGACCCAAGAGGAGGAAGCACGGATGGAGCGCATCCGCGTGGTGATGGCCAAACCCGGCCTCGACTCGCACTACCGCGGCGTCATGGTGGTCAGCCGCCACCTGGTGCAGCACGGGATGGAAGTGGTGTACCTCGGCAACCAGCTGCCGGAGCAGATCGTGCAGGCCGTGCTGGCGGAGGACGCCGACGTGCTCGGGCTGTCCAGCCTCTCCGGGAACCACCTCGCGCTGGTGCCACCGGTGCTGGAGGGGCTGTCCGCGCTGGGCCTGGAGGACGTGCTGGTGCTCCTGGGCGGGATCGTCCCGGCCGAGGACGCCGACGAGCTGCGGGCCCAGGGGGTGGGCGAGGTCTTCGGGCCCGGCACCGACCTGGCCTCGATCGTGCGGGTGATCCGCGAGCGCGTCGCGGGCCGTGACGCTGCCTCCGTCGCGGGCCGTGACGCTGCGCTCGCCGTGGGGCGGAGGCCGTAGCGGCCCGGACCGACCCGTGGACGGGAACCGGCCGGCCGGGGCTCCGGCGGAGTGCCCTGGCCGGTCGCCGACCGCCGTCGGCCGATCAGCGCATCGACATGACGTTACGTCAGAACGTCGGCTGCAAAGTGCTGTTGAGAATGTCCTGCTGGGCGCGCTGCATCGCCAGGCCGGGTTCGAGGCCCAGCTCGTCGCGCAGCCGCCGGCGGTAGGACTGGTACACGTCGAGCGCCTCGCCCTGCCGGGACGAGGAGTGGAGCGCCATCATGAGGCGGCTGTGGAACCACTCGTGCAGCGGGTGGGCCACCACGAGCGTCTTGAGCTCGGAGACCAGCTCGCGGTGCAGGCCGAGCCGCAGGTCCGCGTCTATCCGCATCTCCAGGGCGTTCATCCGTTCCTCCTCCAGGAAAGTCGCGTGGCACTGCAGGACCGGCCCGCACACGACGCCGCCGAAGACCGGCCCCTGCCACAGGTCGAGCGCCTGGTGGAGCACCTCGGACGCCCGCTCCGGCCGGTTCGTCTCCAGCGCGTGCCGGCCCTCGCGCACCAGGGCCTGGAAGCGCACCAGGTCGAGGTGGTCGGGATCGGCGGACAGGACGTAGCCGGAGGGCTCGGTCCGCGTCCGGATGATGCTCTCGCGGTCGCGGCCGTCGCTCCCGAACGACTTGCGGAGCTGGTAGATGTAGGTCTGCAGGGTGGCGGTCGCACTGGTCGGCGGATTGTCCTGCCAGAGTTCCTCGGCCAGCGTTTCGGCCAGCACCAGCTTGTTGGCTCTCAGCAGCAGGGTGGCCAACACCCTTCGGAGTTTCGGGGCACTGGGCGTCCGGTCGATTTCACCGTCCCGGGCGGCGAGGGTCCCGAGTACCGAATAATCCATTGCTCCCCCTGTTTTCATGTGGTGAGGGTTTTGGTTTTCCCGGGAAATCCGGGGACTCCGGGGGAATTCGGGGGAATCCCCTCGGAGCCGGGACCAGGACGCGTTTCAGTTCGGCGCGGTCCGGTCCAGCTGGTGGCCTTCCACCCAGATCCGGGCCACGGCCCGGAGGGCGGCCTCGCGGTCGGCCCGCCCGTTCCGGGAGCCGTCGCCGCCGGGGCGGGCGGGAAGCAGGCCGACGGCCGCGCTGCGGCCGGCGGTCACGGCGGGGTGGCGCAGCGCGAGCGCGGTCAGGGCCTGGCCGGGGCCGGCCTCGACCAGCAGCAGGCGGTGGTCGGCGAGCAGGCGGTCCAGGGCCGGGCCGAAGAGCACCGGATCCGACATCTGCCGGGCCCAGAAGCGCGGACGGAGCGCCTCGTGGGGGCGGACCGGGGCGGCGGTCGCGGAGGAGTACACCGGCAGCTCGGGCGGCCGCAGGGCGACCGCGGCGAAGGCCGGTTCGAAGAGCTCGGCGGCGGGCACGGCGTGCGGGGTGTGGAAGGGCTGGCGGATCCTCGTCCGGCGGGCCACGAAGCCGGCCAGCCGCAGGTCGTGCTCCAGTGCCGCCAGCGCCGCCGTCGGGGCGCCGAGGGCGGTCTGGCGGGGGCCGTTGACGACCGCGACGCTCACGTCGCCCACGGCGAACGGGGCGAGCTCCCGCGCCGAGGCGGCGACCGTGACCAGCCCGCCGGGGACCACCGGCGCGTACGTGTGGGAGCGGGCGGCCATCAGCCGGGCGCCGTCGCGCGGCCGGAGCACCCCGGCGACGGTCGCGGCCACCAGCTCGCCCACGCTGTGGCCGAGCACGGCCGCGGGCCGCAGGCCCCAGCCGGCCAGCATCCGGGCGAGCGCGTGCCCCACCGCGTACAGCAGCGGCTGGCCGAGCTCCCCCTCGTCGATCCGGCGTTCGGGGTCCTCGGCCAGCCAGGCCTCGCGCAGCATCGGGCCGGTGGGGCCGACGGCGGCGAAGAAGTCGTCCATCGCGGCGCTGAACGCGGCGTCGTGGCCGTAGAGCCCGGCACCCATCCGGGGGTGCTGCGAGCCGTGGCCGGGGAAGAGCAGGCCGACCGGCCGGGGCGGCTGCCGGCGGGTGTCCCGGCGCAGCGCGCGGTCCGTCCGCAGGAGCTCGGCGGCCTCCCGGACGGAGGAGGCCACGAGTGCTCCGCGCACCGCCCGGTGGGCGGGCGGGATGTCGGCGAGGCGCCGGGCCGCTTCGTCGGCGATCCCGTCGATCCTGCCCGGGCCGTCGGGGCCGTTGGGGGCGTCGGGGGCGTCCGGGCGGTCCGGGGCGGCGGCTGCCAGCCGGTCGGCGAGTTCGGTCCGCGCCGTTTCCTCCGCCCGTTCGTCGGCTCCGGCCCAGGCGATGATTCGAGGCTCTGCGAGGTCGGACATCGGTGCTCCTTCGGCGGCCGCTGGGCTCGGCAGCAGACAATTCCACCGCCTGCTCGTGCATGTCCAGTGCTGTGCTGGCCGAATCCAAATGTTCGGCGGATTTTTCCGGATTCGTTTTCCACGGCCGCGGGCCGCCGGAATTCCTACTCGCGGGTTCGCCCGCGGTTTTGCCCGCGGGTGTCCGTGCGCGGTCAGCGGAGCCGTTCCACGAGCTCTTCCCACAACCGTTTTTCGGCCCGGCTGAGCCGGCCGTTGTCCGGCGGCCGCCGCGCGCTGCCGTCCGGCGGCGGGGAGAGGTGCCCGCCCGGGTCGAACGGGCCGTAGAGGCCGCCCGTGATGCGCAGGGCCAGGGCGAGCGTGCGGACCGCCGCCGAGGCGATGCGCCGGGCCCGGCACCCGTCGGCCGGTGGAGACATGGCACTTCCCTTCGACGGCGGCGCGGTGGAGGGGAGCGGGTGTCCGGGCGGCCGGCGCGCAACAGTGTCCGGTGCACAACGGTGTCCGACGCGCAACGGCGTACGGCGCGCAACGGTGTCCGACGCGCAACGGCGTACGGCACCGCGGACGGGGAGGGTCCGCGGTGCCGGTGGGCGCCCGGTGACGGGCCCTCAGTAGGCGGCCCGGACGGTGTACATCTCCCAGGGACGGGAGCGCGCGGCGTCCTGGTACGGGCGCAGCGGCGAGGTCTGGCCCTTGTGGTCGGGCCCCTCGTCCCAGCGCTTGAAGGCCTCGGCGCTCTCCCACTCGCTCATCACGGCGAACGCGCCGTCGTCGATCAGCGAGCGGAGGAGTTCGTTGCCGAGCAGGCCGGCGGTGCCGGCCAGGTCGCCGCTGATCCGGTGGTAGGCCTCCTCGATCGCCGACTCCTGCTCACCGGAGGGGACTTGGCAGAAGAGCATGATCCTCACCCGTCCCGTGGTCGGCGTCCGGCCGGTGGTCACCGCTTCTCCAGGGCGTGCAGGACCGTGGTGGTCCACATGGCGCCGCCGGACCGGAACGGGTGCAGCCGCTTGCGGTGGTCCAGGTGCTGGTCGCTCGACTCGAACTCCCGGAACCTCGGCTCGTCCACCCAGTCGCTGACGATGAAGTAGAGGCCGTCCTCCTCCTCGCTGCGCATCAGCCACTGGCCGAGGTTGGCGGGGTGGTCGGTCACGGTGGACCCGATCTCCAGCCAGGTGCGCTCGAAGTCCTGCTCCAGCTCGGGCTTGATCTCGGCGCGCAGCAGCACCCGGAAGACCTTGGATCGCTCGGCCACGGCTCAGATCCCCCCGTCCACGTGGATGGTCTCGCCGGTCACGTACGCGGAGAGGTCACTGGACAGGAAGAGCACCGCGCCGGCGATCTCGTCCGGGGTGCCGAGCCGGCCGAGGCCGGTCAGGCCCTGGTAGCGGGACTTGACCCGGGCCACCTCCTCCGGCGGCGCGGTCTCGAACTCCTCGGTCTCGATGACGCCCGGGGCGACCAGGTTGACCCGGATGCCCTTCGGGCCGAGCTCCTTCATCAGCGAGCGGGTCAGGCCGATGAGGCCGGCCTTGGACGCGGTGTAGTGGGCGCGCAGCGGGATGCCGATCACCGCGGCCCGCGAGCCCACGGTGATCACCGAGGAGCCGGCCGACAGCAGCGGCAGCGACTTCTGGATCACCAGGAACGGGGCGGTGAGGTTGGTGTCCAGCACCCGCCGCCACTCCTCCAGCGGCAGCTCGGGGAAGGGGACGTGGCTGATCACGCCGGCGTTGTTGACCACGACGTCCAGTGCGCCGAAGCGCTCCTTCGCGGCGGAGACCAGCCGCTCGACGTCTTCCGGCACACTCACGTCGGCCTGGACGAGGTGGTGCTCGCCGCCGGTGGCGGCCAGCTCCCCGCGCAGGCTCTCCACGGCCGGGCTCTCGGTGCGGTAGCAGGCGACGGTCCGGGCGCCGGCCCGGGCCAGCGCGAGGACGATGCCGCGGCCGATGCCGCGGCTGCCGCCGGTGACCAGGATCCGCTTGCCGGTCAGATCGATGCTCATGACGCTCGGGTGCCTCATCTCTTGGTGTCGGGTGTGTCGTCGGTACGGGGTGCCGGGGCCGCTCAGGCCGCCCGGCCGGACCGGGCCCGGGGGAGGGGCCGGGCTTCGAGGACCGCCCAGCGGCCGGTGGCGGGACGGTTGGCGAGGGCGAAGTCCGCGGCGGTCAGCAGGTCCTGCCACTCGCGGAGGGTGCGCTCGCGGCCGCCGAAGCGGAGCATCATGTCGACGTCCAGGAACTTGCCCTGGTCCCACTCGTTGGGCCCGGCCACCACGTGGTCAAGGACCAGCAGCCGGCCCTCGGCGCGGTCGCCGAGCGCGTCGCGGACGCCCCGCAGGATGCGCACGGCGTGCTCGTCGTCCCAGTCGTGCAGCACCTGCTTGAGGAGGTAGGCGTCGCAGTCGGCGGGCAGCGGGTGGAAGAAGCTGCCGGGGACGATCGAGACGCGCTCCGCGACCCCCGCCTCGGCCAGGTGGTGTGCGGCGTCCTTGACGACGTGCGGCCGGTCCAGGAGGACCCCGGTGGCGCCGGGCACGGCGTTCAGGACGGCGCTCAGGAAGAAGCCCTGGCCGCCGCCGATGTCGGCGATCCGCGAGAAGCGGGTGAAGTCGTACTGGGAGGTGAACAGGTGCGTGGTGGACCGGCTCATCTGCGTCATCGCACGGTCGAACAGGGCGCCGGTGCCGACGGGTTCGGTGTCTTCCCCGGCGGCAACGTCGTCCTGGGAGGCAACGTCGTCCTGGGCGGCGCCGGTGTCCTGGGTAGCGCCGGTGTCCGTGGTGCCGGTGTCCGCGGCGCCGTCCCCGGCGAAGAACGGGCGCCCGAAGACGTGCTCGAACGCCGGGCGGCCCGTGCGCACGGTGTGCAGGATCTCGCCGTACGGGCGGCGCACCGACTCGGAGCCGTTGTAGAGCACCAGGTCGCGCACCCCGAACGGGATGTCGCTGCGCAGGCCGACGGTGAGCTCGTTCTCCGCGAAGCGGCGGTCCTCCTCCTCCGTCACCAGCCCGAAGGCGGCGGCGCAGCGCAGCACGCGGTAGAGCGACTCCTCGTGGCTGTCGGTGAGCCCGGCCAGCTCGGCCACCGTCCGCGGGTGGTCGGCCAGCAGGTCGGCGATCCGCAACTCGGCGACCACGTGCAGGACTTCGCTGATCCGCCGGCCGTTGGTGAGCAGGATCAGCCGGACCGGGGCGGGCAGCGACCGCGCGTCGGGCGGGCCGCCGGTCACCGTGTCAACGCTCATGGGGATCCTCTTCGAATCGATCGTGCGTCAGTTGGCGTGCAGGAGCAGGCCGGTGTTCAGGACGAGCACCGCGAGCGCGGCCAGGACCAGCGCGGTACGGACCCGGTTCCAGTTGCTCCACCGGACCCGCGGGTCGATCTCCGTCCAGTTGTCCGGCAGCGCCTGCGGGTCCACGGTGGCGATCCACCGGTTGATCGGGACGTTCTTGGCGAGCGAGACCACCATGGCGCCCACCAGCAGCAGCGCGCAGAGCCCGAAGAGCGCCGCGGTCAGGGCGGTGCCGGTCACGAGGGCGAGTCCGACGTCGCAGATCAGCGCGGCCACCATGCAGGCCGGCATGAACGGATCGAACCGGGTGGCCATGAACTGGTGGGTGACGACGTACCGCTCGGTCGGGAGCGACAGCAGCAGCGGGGCGCCGCCCAGCACGGCGATCATCAGCCCGCCCGCGGCGAGCCCGTTGCCCAGCAGGGCGACCGGAAGCAGGATGCGCAGGGCCTCCATCTCAGCCGCGCTGCCAGGTGTAGAACGGCTGGGCCATCGCGTCCTTGGGCTCGGCCCACGCCGGGTCGTACGGCCGCATGTACTCCGCCAGCCGGTCGTGGATCTCCTGGTACAGCGGGTGGCTGCGGGCCTTGTAGAGGTCGGGGGTGATGTCCGCCTGCGACTCGACGAGGTGGAAGTACAGGTCGTGGAAGCGGAACAGGGTGCGCCGGGTGGCGCCGATCAGGTGCGGCAGCTCGGTGGCGTCCGACTCGGCGAAGATCCGGGCGACCTCCGGCGCGTCGGCGGGGTCCATCCGCGCGACGATCAGCGTGCGGTCCGACTTGGGCATGCCTTCTCCATCCGTGGGCCTTCGAGGTGGATCGACGCCCCATCGTGGCGATCGGACCTCCGGGACAACTGGAGGATCACTGAAGATTCTTGACGGTGAGTCAGCTCGGCGGAGTTCGTGACCGGCCGATGCGTGCCGCCGCCGGGCCCTCCCAGCGGTCCTCGATCCGGCGTGGACCGCGCGCGGGCATCATGCGGCCCGGACCATCCCAGCAACCCGGAGGCGCGGCCATGGCATTCATCGCGATCGGTTACAAGGTTCGGCTCGGACACGAGGAGGAGATCGCGGAGATCTTCGCCGAGGGGAGCTTCCGTCGGGCCGACTCGGCGGAGTACCGGGACGAGGAGGGGCGGTCGGCCGGTCGCAACGTCTCGACCGGGCTCTTCATCGAGGGCGAACTCATGACCCGCGTGGTCCAGTTCGAGGGGGACCTGCGGCAGATCGGCCGGCACATGGGCGGCCAGCAGGGGGTCAAGGAGGCGGAGCGCAAGCTCGGCCCGTACCTCCAGGTGCCGCGCGACACCGAGACCGTGGAGGGCTTCCAGCAGTACTTCCAGAACGCGCTGATGACCTGCGTGTTCCAGGAGTTCCGCGAGGAGCGCTCGGCGCAGCTGGCGGCGTGGACCCAGCGGATCGCGCCGGGCGCCGACGAGGACGAGATCGGCACCGTCTTCGAGCGGGTGCAGGGCGAGGTGCTGCGCAAGCCGGCCGAGGACGGGGACCCCTTGATCGCCTCGGTGGCCTTCGTCAAGGACGAGCACCTCGTGTGGGCGGTGCAGTACGACGGGGAGTTCGACGCCGTGGTCCGCCGGCTGCACGCGGACGGGCTCGCCCCGCGGACGGAGGGCGCGCTGCGCCCGTTCCTGGCGGGTGCGCGGGACGCGGGTCAGGGGCTCTTCGGCGCCGCGGCCATGCGACGACTGCAGATGCTCTCGGCGGACGTGCCGCCCGCGGGCTGAGCCGCCGCGGGAGGCCTTGGGGCCGGGGCGCCCTGGGCGCGGGACACCTGGGGCCCGGGGCGCCCGTGGCCCCGGAACGTCCTGGCCCCGCCGGCCCCGGGGCCCCCGTACGTC
>NZ_JBHWGV010000104.1:0-12808 GCF_042732955.1 Kitasatospora sp. NPDC059747
TTCCGGCTGTCTGTGCGCCGCCAGGGACTCGAACCCCGGACCCGCTGATTAAGAGTCAGCTGCTCTAACCAACTGAGCTAGCGGCGCCTGCTGACAGAGAAGACTCTAGCAGCGGCCCCGGCCCGCGCCAAAATCGAATACCGGTCGCGCGCTGTTCACCGCGCGGTCACCGCCGGCCCGGCGGGGCCCGCCGCGACCGGCTCGCGCGAGGCCCGGACGCACGCCCACAGCACCACCGAGGCGCCCGGCAGCCACGGCTCCCGGTCCTCCGGCGCGACGATCCACCGGCCGGCGCCCAGCCCGGGGGAGTCCGGGCCGTGCACCATCCGCTGCACCGGCGGCACCGTCACCGTGTCGCCCTTGCCGTGGCAGAGCAGCGGCGGCACGTCCCGGGCCCATTCCTCCCAGGCCAGCAGCCTGCGCAGCCGGGGCGCCGCGCCCGGCTGGACGAACAGCAGGGTCCGCCCGCGGTAGGCCGCGACCGGCCCGCAGCCCGGCCCGGAGGCCCACAGCTCGTCCAGCACCCGGCGGCCGAACAGGGACGGCATGCTGATCACGTCGAACGCCCGCCCGCACGGCAGCACCGACGGCGCCCACGGGCGGGACTCCCACAGCGCGCGCATGCTGCGCGGGTACTCGCTCGCCGAGGCCAGCCAGGCCTCCCCGGCCACGGTGACGTACTCCACCGACTGATAGGTCCAGATCTCCACGCACAGCAGCGTGCGCGCTGCGCGGGCGCGGCCGGGCGGAAAGGGCCGTTCGCCGGACAGGCCGGCGCGCGGCGGCGTACCCTTCCGCCCCGCGCATATGCCAGGGGCGAGTTTCCGGGGCCTCGGATCCGGCCGGTGCGCGGCCCCGGGGCTCAGTCCCGGGGGCTCAGTCCTCGTGGCGGCGCGGCTGGAGCAGGCCGCGGCCGTACTCGATCATCTTGGTGGCGTAGTCGGGGGTCCAGTCCGCCCGCTGCGCGATGTCGTCCGCCGACAGTGCGTCGAAGCGGCGCGGGTCCGCGAGCTGCGCGGCGGCGACCGCCTGGAAGTCCGTGGCCCGCTCGGCGGCCGCGCGGAACGCCAGGGCGAGCTCGGTCGAGCGGCGCAACAGCTCCGCCGGGTCGTCGATCGACTCCAGGTCGAAGAAGCGTTCCGCCTCCGGCTCCGCCGCCTGCGGCTCGAACAGCAGCTGCACCGGACGCAGCCGCCGGGCCGGCGCGGACGGACCACCGGAATCGGACGCCATCGCGTGGGAGTCGGGCATGGACGGACACCTCCGGGTGCTCGGTGAGGGGCGGACGGCGGTTGCTCCGGGGCCGCGCCGCCCGGTCGGGCCGCCGTCCATTGTCGCGCGGAGGCGGCCGATGACGGAACGGTGCGCGTGCGGGCGCTATTCCCCCGTGCGCGCCCCCGGCGCGCCCCGGACTCCCGCGAGCCGGACACCTTCGGGTGGTCCCTCCCGTGCCGCGGCATCGGGGCGGGGACCGGGCCGTTGTGCCGGGTGATCCCTTCGTCGACCAACGGAACCCCTACAAGGAGAACCATGCGTGTGCGGAAGGCCTTCCCGGTCCTCGTCCTGCCCCTCGTCCTCGCCTGCGCGTCCCCGGCCGCCGCCGCCGAGACCACCGTCGTGGTGACCGGGGCCAAGAGCGCCCCCGGCGGTGGATCGACCGCGACCTGCCCCGCCCACAGCCACCTGACCGGCGGCGGGTACACCTTCGCCCCCGCCGGCCCCGGCGACACCGTCCTGGTCAACGCGCCCGCCCCCGGCGCCCCGGGCACCTGGTCGGCCCGCGCCGACCACGGCGTCGTCACCGCGTACGCGCTCTGCGAGTCCGAGGACTGACCGCCCCGGGGCTCAGCGCAGCCGCACCCGGTGCCCGGACAGGTGGTGCAGCACCTGGTGGTTCGCCTCCCAGCCGTCCGGGAACCTGACCGAGACGCCCAACTGCACCGGTTCCGTGGACGGATGCTCGTCCAGCAGCTCGGCGATCCCGGCCCGGGCCACCACGATGCACGCGTGCCGGTGGCGGGAGGCGAGCACGCAGAGCCGGCCCGTCTCCAGGTGGAAGGCGGTGGCGTCGGGCCGCCCGGAGAGCGGGTGGAGGACGACGGTGACGTCGTACTCGCGCCCCTGCAGCCGGTTCGCGGTGTCCACGGTGACCGCCGGGCCGGCCGTCCCGTCCACCGGGACGCCGAGCTTGAGCAGGGCCGCGCGCACGGCCGCCGCCTGGTCCCGGTGGGCCGTCCCGACCGCGATCCGGTCCGCGGTGAGCGGGGCCTGCCCCTGCTCGGAGTGCGCGCTCAGCCCGCGCTCCAGCAGCCGGCGGACGGTCGCCGCGACGGCCGCCACCGCCTGCGGGTCGGTCCGCACGGTGTGCCGGGCGGGCAGTTCCAGCAGCGCCCAGCCGTGCTCGGCCGCCCGGTCGATCGCCGCGTCCAGCGCCGAGCCGTCCGGGCGGACGGTGGCGGTGAGCCGGCGGTCGTCCGGGCCGGTGCCGGAGCGGAACGGCGTGTACGGGTAGAACGCGTCCGAGATCAGCGGCGCCGCGCTGGCCGGCAGCCGCCAGGAGACCGGCAGCCGGTGCGGCTCGATCTGCGGGTTGTGCGCCAGCATCGTGACCACGGCGCTGCTCGACGGGTCGTAGGACAGGCCCGCCCACTGCTCGGTGCCGACCACGGTGAACGGGTCCAGCTGGCCCGGGTCGCCGACGAACAGCGCCCGCTCGAACAGCCGGGCCACCGCGAGCAGCGCGTCCGAGCGCATCTGGTACGCCTCGTCGACGATCGCGTGCCGCCACGGCGCCTCGGCCCGCACCCACTGCCACTTGGCGGAGGTGGAGATCACGACGTCGTGCTCGACCAGGTCCGCGACCTTGTCGGACGGGGTGACGTTGGCGTGCCGCAGCACCTCCGGGCCCGGCCGGCCGTCGGCTGCGTGCAGCCGGCCGATCGTCAGCTCCGGCGCCTTCTCGGCCAGCCGGCCGACCAGGTCGTCCACCTGGCCGTTGGTCTGGGCGACGATCATCAGCCGCTCGCCCGACCGGACCAGCTCCCGGGCGGCGCGCACCACGAGCGTCGACTTCCCGGCGCCGGGCGGCGAGTCCACCACCACGCCGCGCGGGGCGCCGGCCGGCGGGTGGACGGTCGCGGCCAGGATCCGGGCCACGGCGGCGTCGGCGGCCGCGCCCGGGGCCTGGCCCGCTGAGCTCTGCTCGGTCACGCGCTTGCTCACTCCCAGTCGAAGTCGGCCGCGGGGCCCGGGGATCCGGGCGCGGCGCCGGGCGGGCCGCCGTGCGTCCACGGGGTGTCGTCCGGCTCGGGCAGCGGCGCGGACTGGCGGACGGTCAGCTCGAAGAGGGTGAACGTGACCGGCTCGCCTGGCTCGGGCACGCTGCCCGGCTCGGGCTCCTTCCTGCGGCCCATCCCGGACAGGATCCGCAGCGTGATCGTGCCCTCCGCCGGGTCGGCCGCGACGATCTCGGCCTTCTGCGCGGACTGACCTCCCCCGGCCTCCGGACGGGGGGACCCCCAGACCCGGTGCGCCTCGCGGCCGAGGTCGGCGTGCGGGCGGTCGTCGGTCCGCACGGTGACCAGCGGACGCGGCTTGGGGGAGCGGCCGGAGGTGTCGTAGTCCGGGACGACGTCCGTCACCACGCCGGCGAATGCCTCGCCCGCCAGCCGGTGCTCGGCCATCGCGAGCGGGTCGTCCAGCGCCTCCTGGACGTCCAGCCTGGCCTGCTCGCGCTCGCGCTGGGCGAGCTTGCGGGCGGCCGTCACCGCGTCGTCCTGCCGGGGCTGCGGGGGCTCGCCGGCCGCCAGGCGGTCCCGGTGGCCGGTGTACGACCAGCGGTCGCCCGTCCAGCGCTCCGCCAGGTGCCCGGCGGGCGGCAGCGAACGCAGCAGGTCGATGCCGCGCCACACGTCGTGCCAGGTGGGCAGCAGCACGGCCGACAGCGCGCCGCGCACCTGCTCGACGGCCGCCCGGACGGCCTCGCGGGCGCGCGCCGCCGCTTCGTCGTCCCGCTGCTCGGTGCTGTGCTGCAGCGCGGAGGCGGCGGCGTCGTACCGGGCGATCGCCGGGCCGAGCACGACGCTGTCGAAGGACGGGTCGGTCGCCGGACCGGCCGGCGGGTGCAGCAGCTGCCCCCGGTCGTCCCGGGCGGACTCGGCCCGCTCGGCCGCCTCGGCCCCGCCGACGCCCTCCGGCGGGAAGTGCCAGGCCAGCCGGGCCGCGAGGTGCTGGTCCTCCAGGTGGCTCTGGCCGGTCGCCCAGTGCCGGGCCAGCAGGCCGGTCATCGGGAGCAGCAGGCTGGAGCCGGGCACCTGGGCCCGGTCGGTGAGGTGGGTCAGCCAGCGGCCGAGCAGCGGGACCCGCACCGGGGCCGGGTACGGGCCCGGCTCGTCGTCCTCGACCGTGCGGCGGAACCGGGTCGAGCGGCCGATCAGCGCGAGGTGGTGCACGCCCGCGCCGTTCGGCACGATCAGCTGCGGCGCGTCGGCGCACAGCTCGCGGAACACCTGCGTCTTCTCACCGGTCTCCGGGTCCTTCTCGGAGCCCTCGATCTGCTCGACCTCGGCCCCGAAGGACTCCACGTAGGGCAGGAGGTCGGCGGCCAGCGCGGCCAGGAAGTCGAAGCGCAGCGTGCGGTTGAGCGGCTGCGGCACGAGGTGCAGCCGGGGCGCGTCCCGGTCGGTGCCGAGCAGGACGGCCAGCGGCGCGCCCGCCTCGCCGGCGGCGGTCAGCGGGACGAGCACCATCGGCCGGTCGGACAGGTGCCGGTGCCGGACGGTGGCCAGCGGCTCGGCCCGCCCGCTGCGGACGGCCTCCAGCCGGGCGAGGGTGGTCAGCAGACTCATGGCCCCTCGACGATTCGCTCGCTCGTGTGAACGGTCACTTCCGCGGTCTCTTCTCCGGTCACTTCCCGGTCACTTCCCCAGGGCTTCGGCGCGCAGCGCGGCCGCGTACGCGAGCCGCTCCGCCGCCTCGTCCGTGCCGCTGCCGGTGGCGGCGGCCAGCGCCTGCGTCACCGTCCGGATGCTGCCCAGCTCGCCGCGCACGCCGCGGCCCAGCTGCTCGACCCGGTCGCCGCAGCGGGCCTGGGCGCGGCAGTGGAAGCCGAGCTCGCAGGTGGAGAGGCAGTCCGGGCTGTACGCGGCGGGCACGGCCGCGACCGCGTCGGCCAGCTCGTCGCCCGAGCGGGCCGGGGCGCCCTCCTCGTCGACCGCGAGGTCGAAGGCGGTGCCCTCGGGCAGCGCCTCCAGCAGCCGGCCGATGCCGGTCATCCGGCTCAACTGGCGCCGGGTGGTGGCGAGTTCGCGGCGGATGTCGACAGCGACCGCGGTCGGCCGGTTCCCGAAGTCCTTCGGGCAGACCAGCAGCACGCTCAGCCGGGGACTGCCCGGCAGCCGCTGCTCGGCGTACGGGTCCGGCGTGAGCGCCGCGCCGGACCGGGCGGCGGCCGCGTGCTGCAGCGCCAGCACGTACACGGCGGCCTGGCGGGCGGCGGCGCCGACCTTGGCCGGGTCGGCGGCGCCGTCCAGCACCGGGAAGGACTTGATCTCGACCACCGTGCACCGCCCACCGTGCACCACGACGGCGTCCGGTTCCAGGTAGGCGGTGCTGCCGGCCACGTCGAGCCGCAGCAGCGGGTGGTCGAGCAGCGTCCAGGCGTCCGGGTCGGCGGCGGCCTCCGCCAGCGCCTCGGCCGTCCGGTCCGCGCGCACGGCGGGGCCCGAGCGCTGCAGGAGGTCCGGGACGACCAGCGGGGCGCCGCCGTCCGGCGGGAGGCCGAGGTGACGGCGCAGCGGTTCCAGCAGCGCCGCGTAGCCGTCGGCCTTCAGCCGGGACTCGAAGATCACGCCGCGGGCGATCGCGAACGGAGACTGCCCGAACGGCGCCGGCCGGCCGAGCCGGGAGGCGAGCACCGCCTTGTCCACCCCGGCCGCGTCCAGCACGGCCCTGCGGTGACAGCCCGGATTGGCGGCGAGCGCGGCGAGGGAGCGGGCGTTCAGACTGCGCTGCGGCGCGGGACCGCGCAGTTCGGCGAGCCGGCGGGCGAGCGGCTCAGAGTGCCCACGGGAGGGGGCGTTCGTCGAGACGTTCATGGTGCGGCCCAGTGTCGCATCCGGGTCCGACAATCCGGCGGGGATCACCCCGTTCCGGCCCCCGCCGGAGGCGGTCCGGCGCCCTCCCGTGCCCTCCGGCCCCCGCCCCCTTCGCGTTCGCGTCGCCGCTCCGGCCCCTGCTCCCGGCCCGCGTCGTGTCCACCGTCCGGGTGAGGGATCATGGAGCCCGGTGCTCAAGGGTGAGACCGACCGTTGCCGCCGCCCCGTCGCGAGGAGCCCCCCATGCCCGCCCGTATCGTGCTGGTCCGCCACGGCGAGACCGAGTGGTCCGCCACCGGCCGTCACACCGGCCGCACCGACATCCCGCTCACCGAGGAGGGCCGCGCGATGGCCCGGGCGCTCGGTGCCCGGCTGGCCAAGGCGCCCTGGAACGGGCTGCCGGACGCGCTCGTCTACACCAGCCCGCTCGGCCGGGCCAAGGAGACCTGCGCCCTGGCCGGCTTCGGCGACCGCGCCGTGGACCGCCCCGAGCTGCTCGAATGGGACTACGGCCAGTACGAGGGCCGCACCGGCGCCGACATCCGGGCCACCGACCACCCGGGCTGGCTGATCTGGCGCGACGGCGTGCCGGGCGGCGAGAAGCTCTCCGAGGTGGCGGCCCGCGTGGACGCCTTCCTGGCCGGCCTCAACGACGAGCACGGCGTCCCGGAGACGGACACCACCGTCATGCACGGCGCCGACCGGGACGTCGTTCTCTTCGCCCACGGGCACCTGCTCCGGATCCTGACCGCCCGCTGGCTCGGCCTGCCGCCCGAGTTCGCCCAGCGCTTCAAGCTCGGCACGGCGGCCCTGTGCGTCCTGTCCTGGGAGTACGGCGCGCCCGCGGTCGAGGTGTGGAACGACCTCTCCCACCTGGAGGGCCTGGGCGCCGGCCACTGACCTGGAGGGCCTGGGCGCCGGCCACTGACCTGGAGGGCCTGGGCGCCGGCCACTGACCTGGAGGGCCTGGGCGCCGGCCACTGAAGGACCGCCGACCGGCTCCGCTCAGGCGGCGGTCGCGACGTCGTACGCGGCCAGGAACCCGCCGACCTCCGGCACCGCGCCGTGCGGCCGCAGCCGTTCGGCGGTGTGCGCGAGCATGCTCCGGATCCGGGCGGAGCGGACCTCGCCGAACAGCGCCACGGCGGCCGAGCCGTGGTGCGCGGCGCCCGCGAGGTCGCCCCGGCCGAGCCGGTCGTGGGCGAGCTCGGCGGTGTACAGCACCCGGTTGCGGACGAAGTGCGGCTCCTGGAGCGTTATGGCGAGCCCGGCCTGCTCGCTGGCCCGGTCCCAGTCGCCGAGCGCGGACCAGCACTGGGACTGGAGCCCGGCGATCTCGGCCTCGCCGAAGAAGGACATCCACTCCGGGTCGGCCTCGCAGGGCCCGCGGTCGAACAGCGTGTACGCACGGGCGATCGCGCGCTCGCAGGCGGATCGGTCCTGCAGGAGCGCCCAGCCGCCGGCCTCGCGCATGGCGAGCAGCGCCAGCAGCCGGTCGGAGTCGAGGTGCCGGGCGGCCGCCTGCCCGGCCTGGGCGGCGCGCAGCGCCTCGCGGGGGCGGCCGGCGTCCCGGGCGAGGAAGGCGCTGTTGGAGAAGACGTGCGCCTCCAGGGCGGAGTCGCCGGCCATCCGCGCGGTGGCGAGCGCCTCGGCGTAGAGCGAGCGGGCGTCCGCGAGCCGGTTGGAGTCGTGGGCCAGCCAGCCGACGGAGATGGCGAGTTCGCCGGCCCCGGCCTGCAGCCGGCGCTCCGTCTCGGCGCTGTACTCGCCCTCGTTGAGCAGCACGTAGGCCGTCCTCAGCGACTGCCCGGCCAGCTCGAACAGGGTGTCGCCGCCGTGCGCGTCGTCGGCGAGCCGGATGTCCCGGACGGCCTGTTCCACGCCCAGCACCTCGGCGGCGCCGACCTTGCGCAGCGGCACCGGGGCGCTGCGGCCGGGCACCAGGGCACCGGCCCCGGCGCCCGGGCCGGTGCCGGGGGCGGCCGCGGCGGGCGGGTCGAATCCGATCGCGGTGGCCAGGGCGGCCGAGCCGCCGGTCAGGAACGTACGGCGACGCACGTCGTCGTTCTCCTCGTCGAGAAGGCGCGGTCCGGCGGGCCCTCGGGGCACCGCCGCGGAGAGCGGCCACGGGGGGCCGTCCGGGGCGGGCGGATCCGCGTACGGCGAGGCAGCGTACGGGAGTTGGGTGGAGAGTGGCGAGCGCGGGGCGGGCAGGGTCGGGAACGGTGGGTGGAGCGGGGGTGGCGTGTCGCCCCGGGCTCCGTCCGCCGAGCGGCGGCGGACGGCGGTCCTGGGGGCGAAGCCGAGGTCGGTGAGCGAGCGGCCCGGCCACATGTGCCGGAACACGCGCTCGTAGGCGTAGTTGGGACAGCGGATCTCGCCGGACTCGACCCGTCCGACGTAGCGGGCGTCGCAGGACACGTGCTCCCCGATCTCGCGGGCGGCGCGGCGCACGGCGGTGGCGAACTCGCCGGGCGAGCGGTCGCCGCGCAGTGCGCGCATCACGGTGTTGGGTGACGGGCGGGTCGGCTCGGCCGGTGGGGTGGCTGCCATGGTGCGCTCCGTGGAGGTGCGGGGGCGGTGCCCGGGTGCTCCGAACGGATCACCCCGGCCCGCCACCGACAGTACCGGGAGTCACCGGTCGGCCACAGCGCGTTCCCGTCCGATATATGGTCAATCCGGGGCGAAACGGGCGCAGTTGCCGAGATCTGCCATGAAATGCCATGCCTTGCTGTAAGGCGCCCCGTGGCCTGCGGCGCGGTTGCGGCGTTGTCCTGGTACGTGGAACCCAGGCCGCCGCCCCCGGCCCCGCCGCCCGCTCCGGCGACACCCCCACCTCCCCGGACCGCCCGGGGCCTCCCGGCGGCCCGGCTTCCGATCCGACGAGGTGACAGGAGGGCCCGTGATGGCCACCGGACTGCCGCAGTACCGACCTGCCGTCGGAGGTGTGCTCGCCGGCGCCGCCCCCGCCCTGCTCCCCGATCCCGCCGACGACCGGATCCCCGGCCGGGGACCGGTCGAGGGCGGCCGCGCCCCCCGCGGGGGCAGGAGCCCCGGCCGCCGCCCGGCCGTCGGCGAGGGCACCGTCCTCCCCGGCTACGACACCGTGACGGTCGCCGTGCGGCACGGACTGGAGGCGGTCGACATCCTGCGCCTGCGCCGCGCCTGCGGGGCCGTCCTGCAGAGCCGCAGCGGCAGCACCGTCTCCTTCTACGTCCCGGCCGGCACCTGTGACACCTGGCACCTGCCCGGCAGCTCGTGCACGCCCGGCGCCCTGCTGCTGCCCGTCGCCGATCCGCGCTGGGTGATGCCCCCGACCGCCACCGACGGCTCCACCCGGCCCACCGACGCGTGGGTGCTCCGCTCCGCGCTCTGCGAGGCCGCCTGCACGCTGACCGCCGGCGGCCTCGGCCCGTTCTAGCGGGCGTGCCGTGCGGATCCCGCCGGGCCCTCGGTCCGTTCCTCCGGCCGGATCCACCCAGCACGCCCGCGGGCGTTCGCCAGTTCGAGTGGTCCCATCGACCTGCGCCGATAATGGCTGTCATGGGACGAAGCAGCAGGGCCGCGCGCGGCACCGACCGGGGCCGCGCGACGGCGCAGCCGCAGCCCGACACCACCGGGCCCGGCGGCCGCCTCCACGCCCAGGGGCCGCTCACCCGTCCCGTCGGCTCCGGCCTGGCCGAGCTCCGCCCGGACCGGGACCGCCCCGCCGCGTGGTCCCTGCTGATCGACGGCGCCCCGCAGTCGATGGTCGACCTCGCCGACCCGACCCACCTCGGCTTCGAGTACCAGCGCCGGCTCGGCCACCTGATAGACCTCGTCGCCCCGCCCGGCCGCCCGCTCACCGTCCTGCACCTCGGCGGCGGCGCCCTCACCCTCGCCCGCTACGTCGCGGCGACCCGCCCCCGCTCCCGGCAGCAGGTCGCCGAGATCGACACCGAGCTCACCGAGCTGGTCCGCGCCGAACTCCCGCTGGAGCGCGGCTGGCAGATCAAGGTCCGCGGCGGGGACGCCCGCGGCGTGCTGGAGCGCACCCCGGAGGGCAGCGTCGACCTGGTGATCACCGACGTCTTCTCCGGCGCCCGGACCCCGGCGCACTGCACCACCGTCGAGTTCGCGACGCTCGCCTCCCGCGCGCTCGCCCCCGGCGGCTGGTACGCGGTCAACATGGCCGACGGCTCCGCCCTCCCGTTCGCGCGCGCCCAGGTCGCCACGCTGGGCGCGGTCTTCCCCGAGCTCTGCCTCGTCGCCGACCCGGCGGTCCTGCGCGGCAAGCGTTTCGGCAACCTGATCCTGGCCGCGGCCCACACCCCCCTCCCGGTCGCCGACCTCACGCGGCGCGTGGCCACCGACTCCGCCCTCGCCCGCGTCGAACACGGCGGGCCCCTGGCCGCTTTCACCGCCGGGGCCGCTCCCGTGACGGACGCCACGGCCGTCCCGTCCCCGGCCCCGCCGGCGGGCGTCTTCCGCTGACGGGCGGCGCGGCGCGGGCGCTCGCCGTGTGGCAGGTGCCTTGCCGAGCCGTTCCCGCGGCGTCCGTCCGACCGCGACCACCGCGTCGGCTCGGCCGCGTCCGCTCGGCTGTGCCTGCTGCGCCGGTCCGGCCGTGTCCGCTCGGCTGTGCCTGGCGGGGTGCGACCACCGCGCCCGCCTGGCCGTGTCCGCTCGGCTGCGCCTGGCGGGGGGCGACCACCGCGCCCGCCCGGCCGCGTCGGCTCGGCTGTGCCTGGCGGGGGGCGACCACCGCGTCGGCCCGGCCGCGCCGGCCTGCCGCGGCCGCTCGGCTGCGCCCACCGCCGTGCTCGACCCGGCGCGCGTCCACCCGGGCCGTGAACTCGGCCTCCTGACAAGGGATCCCGCCCGCCCGGCCCCGTCGGGTCAGTGCCCCCGCGGCAGCCCGCGGTGCTTCCACATCGCCGCCCCCGTGAGCAGGAGCCCGGCCGCGATGGGGGCGAGGACGGCGGTGGCCGTGCCGGAGCCGTCCTTGGCGGCCGTCACGGTGGCCGTGTCGGCGAGCGCGAGGGCCGAGGGCGTTCCCGGAGCGCCGGTCGAGGGCGCGGTGGACGTCTGTCCGGTGTGCCCGGTGCCGGCGGTGGCGTCGGGCGCCGTGGGTCCGGCGGCCGTGCCCGACGGCACCGCGGGCTCGGGTGCGGCGGCGGCCGGTTCGGCCTTCCGCGCCGCCGGTGCGGAACCCGCGGGGTGCGCGGACCTCGTCCCGCCGTGCTCGCCGGGGGTGGCCGTGGACCCGGCGGGTCCGCCCTCGCGCGGCGCGGGTGTCGCGGTGGGCCGGCCCTGGGGCGGCACCGCGCCGAGCAGGCCGGAGGCCAGGGCGAAGGCGTCGGGTACGGCCGCCCGCTGGCCGGGGAGCGGCAGGCCGCCGGCCCGGATGCGTTCCTGCAGGCCGCCGTTGGCGGCCCCGGTGGTGCCGGTGAGCTCGTCGACGAGCCCGGGGGAGTTCGAGGCGGGCGTCCGCGCGGGAGTGCCGGCGCGCTCGGCCGACTCCTTGTCGTGCTGCGCCGGCGTGCCGTGCAGGGCGCGTCGGACGGCGGTGTCGGCGGGGGCGGGCAGGGGGTCGGTCGTGGCCGCGTACGCGCCGGTGGCGCCGATGCCCCAGAGCTGTGCGAGCAGTGCCCCGCCGGCCGCGACGGCGCGGGGCCCGGGGAGCCACCGGCCGGCCGAGCGCCGGGCGCCGGTGGCGCCGAGGGGGTCGGGTTCCTGGTGCCTGGTGGCGTGATTGGCTCGCATGTGAGTTGAGAACGAGCGGACGGGCCGTGAGGTCACGCCGGCCGTCACGGACAGTCATCGTGGCCCCGGGGGTGCCGCCCCGGGGCCACGGACCGCGCGGCGGTCAGGAGTTGGGGCGCAGGGTCCAAGTGACCGTCATCACACCGGTGACGGCGCCGTCGGCCCGGGTGATCTCGACGGTGACGGGGAACTCCGGGCGCTCGCCCGCGTCCAGCTCGGCGACGATGTCGGCGGCCGGGCGGCCCAGCACGGCGGTCGCGGTGACCTCGCCCATCGCGAGCTTCTTGTACGCGATCTCGGCGTTGACGGCGAGCGGCACGGCGCGCGAGAGCTGGTCGCCGAAGGCGGCGAGCACGATGCAGCCGCTGGCGGACTCGGCGAGGGTGAACATCGCGCCGGCGTGCGGCCCGCCGACGTGGTTGTGGTACTCGGGCTGGTCGGGCAGCCGGAGCACGGCGCGCTCCGGGGTGGTCTCCAGGTACTCGAGCTTGAGGGTGCGCGCCATCGGGACGGTGGCGTCGAGCATCTGGCCGATCGAAGGTGTCGTCATGCGGACGATGTTACTGCTCGGTAGCTTCCGGCGACAGGCCCGTCCTCGACGGGCGGTGCGGGAGCCCGATGTGAGGGAACGCGAAAACGCCCGAGGGGCCGACCTCTTGAAGAGATCGGCCCCTCGGGCTCGTGGGGTGAGTGACGGGACTCGAACCCGCGGCCACCTGGACCACAACCAGGTGCTCTACCAACTGAGCTACACCCACCATCTGTCCGGCCCGTTCCCGCTCTTCGCGTTCCCGTTCCGACAGGAAGAACTCTACAGGATCCGAGAGGGTGCTCGCGCCAGGGTTTCCCGCGGGCGTGCGCGGACCCCTCGCTGAGCCCTACCGGAGCCCGGGGGGGGGGGGGAGCAAACAGAAACAGAAAGAGCAAAAGAGGGGGGGTGGGGGAGTGAGGGGAAGAGGACGAGGGGA
>NZ_JBHWGV010000104.1:12818-13586 GCF_042732955.1 Kitasatospora sp. NPDC059747
GGGGGTGGGGGGGGGGCCGCGGGGTTGGGGGGCCGGGGGGCGGCGCGCCCCCCCCCCCGCCCCCCCCCCGCGCCCCCCGCCCGCCCCCGCGGGCGCCCCCCCCCCCGGGTGGGTGCGCGGGTTGGTGCGGAGGGTCAGTCCGTCGCGGGCCGGTACTTCTCGGCGATCGCGCGTGCGGTGTCGGTGTCCGGGCCGGGCTGGGGGACGAACACCGCCTCGCGGTAGTACCGCAGTTCGTCGATGCTCTCGCGGATGTCGGCGAGCGCGCGGTGGTTGCCGCCCTTCTGCGGGCTGTTGTAGTACGCCTTCGGGTACCAGCGGCGGGACAGCTCCTTGATCGAGGAGACGTCCACGATCCGGTAGTGCAGGTGGCCCTCCAGGGCGGGCATGTCCCGGGCCAGGAAGCCGCGGTCGGTGGCCACCGAGTTCCCGCACAGCGGCGTCTTGCCGGCCTCCGGCACGTGCTGGCGCACGTACGCGAGCACCCGCTCCTCGGCCTCGGCGAGCGTCACCCCGTGCTCGAGCTCGTCGAGCAGCCCGGAGGAGGTGTGCATGGCGCGCACCACCTCGGGCATGTTCGCCAGCGCCTCCGCGGGCGGGCGGATGATGACGTCGACACCCTCGCCGAGGATGTTCAGCTCGGAGTCCGTCACCAGCGCCGCGGGGGGGGGGGGGGGGGGCCCGGGGGGGGGGGGGGGCGGGGGTTGAGAATAGAGACAATACAAACCAGCAGTAAAACCACACACACAACCGGGGGCGGAGACGGCC
>NZ_JBHWGV010000104.1:13596-32383 GCF_042732955.1 Kitasatospora sp. NPDC059747
GGCGAAGCGTTCGGCGACGGCCCGGCCGAGGGCGCGCGCCGCGCCCCGGACCCCACCCCGCCCGACCCCCGGCCCGCGCCCCCCCCCCGGGGGTCCGGGAGGGGGTCGAGGCCGGTCATTTCACAGTCGATCCATACCAAACGGTCATTCACGCAACTCACCCTACGGCGCGATCACGCGCCGCGGGGACCGGTGGAGCCGAGCGGGGGGCCTGGGCGAGCGCCTCGGCGGACCGTTCGTCCGGCCCGAGGCCGTCCGCGTGGTCGCCGTGCTCACCGAGGTCGCGGTGCTCCGCGGCGCCGGTGTGGTCGGCCTCCCGGTCCGGGCGGACGGGGTGGCCGTCCCGTCCGGGCCTGGCCTCCCTCGCCGCGGCACGGCCGCCGTCGGCCGCCGCCGCGCGCCCGCCCTGCGGACGGACCTGCGGCGCCCGGGCCTGACGCGCCCGGACGTCGCCGCCGGACGCCGGCTGCCCGCCGGGCGAGCCGTGACCGCGCACCGCCCCGGCGCCACCCGGCTCGTCCGCCGGCCGCTCGACCGCGCTCCGGTGACCCTGCCCCTGGCCGCGCGCACCCGGCTGCGGGAGCCCGTCCTCGGTCGCCGCGTGCTCGGCCGTGCGCGGCGGACGGCCCGCGCCCGGACCGGCCTGCGGCGGCACGAGCGGCGGCCGCACCGGACCGCGCGCCGCACCCGGCTGCCCGGGGTACGGCTGCTGTGCAGCCTGCTGGTACGGGTACGCCTGACCGGGGCGCGCGTGGTGCGGCTGCGGGGCCTGCGCACCGGCGGGACCGGGACCGAACGGACCCGGCTGGCCGTGCGGACCGGCCTGACCGTGGCCGCCCGGCTGGCCGTGCGCCGCCGCCTGACCGTGCTGCGGGTGCTGACCGTGCTGCGCGGGCAGCACCGGACCGCCGGCCGCCGCCGGGAACGCGTGCGCCGGCTGCTGGCCGTGCACCCCGCCGAACGCGCCGCCGCCCGCCGCCGTCGCGGTGGCCGCCCCGTGCGGACCGGCCGGTCCCGCGGTCTGCGGGCCGGGCCGACGCGCCCGGTAGCCGGTCCGGTAGGCGGCCGGCGAGACCCCGAGCTGACGGCGGAAGTGCCCGCGCAGCGCCACCGGCGAACGGAACCCGCACCGCCGCGCGACGTCGTCCACCGACAGCTCCGACGTCTCCAGCAGCCGCTGCGCCTGGAGCACCCGCTGGGTGATCAGCCACTGCAGCGGCGCGCTGCCGGTGAGCGTGCGGAACCGCCGGTCGAAGGTGCGCCGGCTCATGTAGGCGCGAGCCGCCAGCACCTCGACGTCGAACTGCTGGTTGAGGTTCTCCAGCGCCCACGTGACCACCTCGGCCAGCGGGTCGTTGCCGATCTCCTCCGGTAAAGACTGATCGATGTACTGGGCCTGTCCTCCACCGCTGCGGCGGCTCGGCACCACCAGCCGGCGGGCGAGCGCGTTGGCCGCCTCGGCGCCGTGGTCGCTGCGCACCACGTGCAGGCAGAGGTCGATGCCGGCGGCGGTGCCGGCCGAGGTCAGCACGTCGCCGTCGTCGACGAAGAGCTCACGCGGGTCGACGTGCACCCGCGGGTAGCGCTTGGCGAGGGTCGGGGCGTACATCCAGTGGGTGGTCGCCGGCCGCCCGTCGAGCAGGCCGGCCGCGGCGAGCACGAACGCGCCGGTGCACAGGCCGATGATCCGCGCACCCTCGTGGTGCGCCTTGCGCAGGGCGGTGATCGCCTCGACCGGCGGCGGCTGCGAGATCGACCGCCAGGCCGGTACGACGATCGTGCCGGCCCGGGCCAGGGCCTCCAGGCCGTAGGGGGCGGAGAGGGTGAGGCCGCCGGTGGTGGCGAGCGGGCCCTCCTCCCCGGCGCACACCAGCAGGCGGTAGCGCGGCACCCCGGCGTCCTGGCGGTCGACCCCGAAGACGGAGAGCGGGATCGAGCTCTCGAAGATCGGGGCACCGCCGAAGATCAGCACCGCGACGGTCTCGCGGCGGCGCCGGCCGGACAGCTTGCGCGGCGCGGCGGTCATCACCGCCGTCGCGGAGCCGTTCGCGCCGGACCGCTCGCCGAGCGGGCCGCCGTGGGCACCGCCGTGTGCCGGACCGTGCGGAGCGCCGTGTCCGAGCGGACCGTGCCCGCCCGCGACGCCCACGCCCGGGCCGAGGCCGAGTCCGCCGAGCGTGCCGGTGGAGCCGCCGGGCAGGCCGGGAGCGCCGGGCGTGCCCGGGTAGACGGGGTAGTCCGCGCCGTAACCCTGGCCCGCGCCGCCGGATCCGTAACCCTGGCCCGCGGCCCCGGAGCCGTAACCCGCGCCCGCGGTACCGGATCCGTAGCCCGGGCCTGCGGTGCCGGATCCGTATGCCGCGCCCGCACCGCCGGAGCCGTACGGCTGGCCGGGGTTGATGGGGCCTCGGCTGACGGCCGGTCCGCCGTGCTCCGGGGACGCGCCGTAGGAAGGGGCGCCGGGCGCGGCGGAGTGGGCGGCCGGAGCGTTCGGTCCGGCGGAGTGGGAGGGGTACGAAGCGGTGCCGGAGGTGCCGGAGTTGCGGGTGGTGGCGGCGATCGCGGAGGTGCCAGCGCTTCTCGCGGGGCGACCCGCGATGCCGGCCACCGTCTGGCCGCTGTCAGGACCCGCGTCGCTCCTGCTCACCCTGCTCAAGGCGCTCAAGCCCCCTCGGTGGTGTGGTGTGGGTGGTGCGGCACTGCTAGCCAAGATCGAAATCTATCGGGTGGACCGTTGCCGTTGTGACAAGTTCACCATCCGACGCTATGTCGACATGGCAATTTGGCGTGATGCATTCGATCACGAAGCGTGGCACCCGTCGACCCTTCTGGGAAGAGGGCCGGTGTAACGGTGGCTGGTTGTCGCGGGGCCGCTCCTGGGGCGTCCGGCTCCGGGGCGCCCGGCCGGCGGGTCTGGGCTGCGGATTTGCCCAAGCGGGAGGGACCGGCCAGAAATTGACCGAAAATCGGCGGTGCACGGGAGGGCGCACAAGTCGGCGGAAGTGCGCCTCCCTGGCTTCATTCGGCCAGGGTCCGGGCGGGCCGCGGCCGGCGTGACGGCCCGGGTTACCGTCCAGTCGTGAACGATCCGCGCCGGCTCGAACAGGCCAACGACAACGCCGCCGCCTTCTGGCTCGGCCAGGCCCGGGCGCACGGCTGGCGGACCCGCACCGGCGGCGCCCTCACCGCCGTCCGCTGCGCCCGCACGCCGGACGACCCGCACCGCGTCCTGATCGCCCGCCCGTACGCCGAACCGGCTCTGCCGGAAGCGGAGTTGGCCGAGCTCCTGGCGGCCTGGTCCACCGGCCGCTTCACCCTGGAGGACCCGTACGGCGGCCTCGACCTGACCGGCCTCGGAGCCACCCGTCTACCGGTCATGCCGGTGATGGTCCGTGAGCCGGGCCCGGTCGGGGGCGGCGGGCAGTCGCTGCCGTACGCCCGTGAGGCGGCGGGCGGAGGTTCCCTGACGGTGGATGAGGTGGTGGACGGCGACACCCTCGCCGCCGCGGAACGCGTGATCGTCGACGGTTTTCCGCAGCCCGCCCGGCAACCCTGGACACGCGGCGAGGCGGTCCCGGAGCGGATGCTGCACGACTCCGGCTGCCGGGTGTGGCTGGGACGCCTCGACGGCACGCCGGCGGGCGCCTGCCTCACCTACGACGACGGCCGTGCCACCGGGGTGTACTGGCTCGCCACGCTGCCCTTCGCCCGTGGCCGGGGCGTGGCGCGCGCCGTGCTGGAGACCGCCCTGGCGGCGGCCCGACCCGACCGCCCGGTGACCCTGGTCGCCACCGCCGTCGGCGAACCGCTCTACCGCAGGCTCGGGTTCGCCGACCAGGGGCGCACGTGCTGGTGGACCCGGACCGCGCCGGCGGCCCGGGCGCAGGAGTAGCCCCGGCACGACGGCCTTGCCGACGGCCTCCTGTTGGCGGCCTCTGCTGCCGGCCCCTTGCCGCCGACCTACCGCGCTGCTGCTGCCGGCCTCTTGCCGCCGACCTACCGCGCCGCTGCCGTCGGCAGCGCCTCCAACGGGACGGCGAACCTGGTTCGCACGGGCCCATCCGCCCTGGGGAGCAACGCCGTTGGACGCTCGACGGGCGTGCCCGCACCGTTCGCGCCCGCCTCGTTGTGCTCCGCGACGATCACGGCAAGCTCACCTGAGCGGTTTCGGACAGCGACCCCCGCCTCCGGTCCTCCTGTGCCGCCCGCCCCGGCGTTCACGGGAACAGGCGCACGCGAGCCCTCCGAGGCGGACGCTGTCGGCCGTACGCCGGACCGCGCGCCGATGAGCGCCGTCACGGCCGCCTGCCCGCTCGCAGCGCTGCCCGCCGAGGCGGCCACCACGCGCGTCTGCGCGGCCGGTCGCCGCCGGACCGGCACGCCCGCGCGGACGCCCGCCCGGACGGACGGCGCGTTGCGCGCGGCCAGCACCTGGCCGACGGCCTCCGGCAGGCCGGCGGCCTTCAGCGTCGGCCGGTAGCCGATCTCGGCCCAGGGCCGGCCGTGGTGCAGCCAGACGCTGCGCAGACCGGTCAGCTCCGCTCCGGCGATGTCGGCCGGCGCGTGGTCCCCGACCATCCAGGTGTTCGCGGCCCAGTCGCCGGTGGGGGAGACACCGCACCGCCGGGCGGCGATCTCGAAGATCAGCGGGTCGGGCTTGACGCAGTCGGCCTCCTCGGAGATGACCCAGCCGTCGACCAGCGGGCCGAGCCCGGTCCGCAGGATCTTCTCCGACTGCGGGCCCGTCCCGCCGTTGCTGACGATGCCGAGGGTCCACCCGGAGGCCCGGGCCGCCCGCAGTGCTTCGACGTGTCGGGGCGGGCAGTGGATGTGGGAGTTGATGCCGTGTCGGTAGTGGTCGAGCAGGTCGTCGGAAGAGGCGTCCAACCCGTAGCGGCGCCGGACGGCGGACAGTACGGTGCTGCGCGGCACGTAGCCGCCGCCGTCCAGGGTGACGAACCAGTCGACGTCTCCGGGCGGCAGGTCGCGTTCGGACAGGAAGTCCTGCGCCCAGGCCCGGAAAGCGGCGTCCCTGGGGAGCAGCGTGTTGTCGAGGTCGAACAGGAGCAGGGGCATGCCGAGCATGGTGCCAGTGCCCGCGCCTATGCACCTGGCAAATGCCAGAGCGCGTCGCGAACCCGCACGAAGTGGCTGAAACGGGTGCTGCGGACCGGTGTGCCGGTGGGGCGGAACAGGCCTGGTGGGACGGGTGTGACGTCACGGGTCGCGACGGCCCGCGACGGATCGTCGCCGATCAATGACAGTCCGGTCACGGTGTCCCGTGGGCCTGTTGCGCGGTCCGGTTCGCTCAGTCAAGCTCCAGGGAACCTCCTTTCCGGAGGGGGCGCGAAGGCTTGCGAGTGGGGCGCGCGGTCTCGGTGGGCGCATCCCCCTTTCGCGGGAACAACGGCGCCCCGGGGCTTCGCCGCTGGGCTGGGCCTCACGCCCGTCGTACTCTGAAAGGAACAGGTCACAAACGGTGCTGGGCGGCGCAGACCGATGTCATCCCGTGGGCGGGCCTGCTCCCCGGGCAGCGTTGTCCTCTCCTGTCGGCCCCTCTCCCGCGAAGAGCCGTGAACCATGGCTGGTTTTGAGTTCTCCCGACCGGTTGAACCGGACGCTCCCCGTGGCACGGGCCCAGCGACCGAAGGCGACTCCGCTCCGCGCGACGACGCCGACCGTGCGGATTCCGGCCAGGTGGATTCGAGCCGTGCGCATTCCGGCTGTGCGGACACCGGCCGCGGAGATGCTGACCGTGCAGATGCCGAACGCGCGGGCGTTGGCCGTGCAGACACCGGCCGTGCAGACACCGGCCGCGCAGATACCGGCGACGGAGCCACCGGCGATGGAGTCACCGGCCGTGCGGACGTCGGCCAAGCGGACTCCGGCCGCGCAGGCTCCGGCCGGCCCGACGCGGGCGTTCCCGGTGGTGCCCACCGCGCAGAGCATCACGAGCCCGCGCACGGCGGCGTGCAGGGCTTCGCGCGCTCGCTGCGCGACATCGTCCGCCGCGACCGCGCCGGTGGTCGTCCCGGTGACCGCCGACGGCGCGGTGAGCCCGCGGCCGACCGCACGGAGCCCGCGGTGAGCGGGCGCCTGGGCCCGGGCGCCGACCGCCCGGAGACGTCCGGCCGGTCCGCGCACACCGAGCCGATCGTCCAGGACGAGCCCGGCCGCGCCTGCGACCCGGCCTTCCAGCACGGCGTGGTCGTCGGCTTCGACGGCTCGCTGTCCAGCGAGCGAGCCCTCGCCTACGCGGTGGGCATGGCCCGCCGTTCGCAGTGCGGCCTGGTGATCGTGCACGTCGCCAACCGCCTGCCCGCCACCGTCTGGGCGGGTTGTGAGCCTCCCGTCTTCGTGGACCTCCCGGACCACCGCACCGAGGTGCTGGGCCTGGAGCTCGCCTGCGCCGACTTCCTCGCCGGCGTGCCGTGGATCCTGGTCGAGCGCGGCGGCGACATCTGCCACGAGATCGAGGAGGTCGGCCGCGAGTACGCCGCCGACGCCATCGTCGTCGGGACGACGCACGGCCTGCTCGGCAAGATCTTCGGCTCGGTCTCCGGTCGGCTGGCGCGCCGCGCCAACCGACCGGTGATCGTCATCCCCTGACGCCGCACCAGCCCGGCGTCCATCCCCTCGCGTCCATCCCCTCACCGTTCCGATCCGGCGCGGGCCCACGGCTGTCGCCGCCGGCCGGAGGCGGCCGCAGCTGCCGACCGCCGGAGGTGGCCGCAGCCGCCGACCACGGCGGACGGCCGGCCCCGGTCGCCTGCCCCAACCGTCCCTGCGGGGGCGGGCGTTACCCCCGCAGGGTGCGGTTCAGGACGTGACGCCGAGCTCCCGGGCGATGAGCATGCGCTGGACCTCCGACGTGCCCTCGCCGATCTCCAGGATCTTGCAGTCGCGCCAGAAACGGGCGACCGGGAATTCGTTCATGAAGCCGTACCCGCCGTGGATCTGCGTCGCCTCGCGGGCGTTGTCGACGGCGGCCTCGGACGAGTACAGCTTCGCGATGGCGGCCTCCTTCTTGAACGGTTCTCCGTGCAGCAGCCGGGAAGCGGCGTCCCGCCAGGCCAGGCGGGAGGTGTGGGCGCGCAGCTCCATGTCGGCGAGCTTGAACTGGATGGCCTGGTTGGCACCGATCGGCCGGCCGAAGGCCCGGCGCGTGCCGGCGTACGCGACGGACTCGTCGACGCAGCCCTGGGCCAGGCCGGTGGCCAGGGCCGCGATCGCGATGCGGCCCTCGTCGAGGATCCGCAGGAACTGGGCGTAGCCTCGGCCACGCTCGCCCAGCAGGTTGGCCGCGGGAACACGGCAGTCGGTAAAGGACAGTTCGCGGGTGTCGGATGCGTTCCACCCGACCTTCGAGTACTTCTTCGAGACCTGGAACCCCGGGGTCCCGGTGGGCACGATGATGGAAGAGATCTCGCGCGTTGGCGAGCGGAATTCGCCCTCTTCACTCGAACGAGCGAGCGGTTCCGTGAGGGCGGTGACGGTGACCAGCCCGGTGATATCCGTCCCGGAGTTGGTGATGAAGCACTTCGTGCCGTTGATGACCCACTCGTCGGTGGCCTCGTCGTAGCGGGCCGTCGTGCGGGTCGCGCCGGCGTCCGAGCCGCCCTCGGGCTCGGTCAGGCCGAAGGCGCCGAGGAGCTCGCCCGAGGTGAGCCGCGGCAGCCACTCGCGCTTCTGCTCCTCGGTGCCGAAGCGGTAGATCGGCATGGCGCCGAGGGAGACCGCCGCCTCCAGGGTGATGGCCACCGAGGAGTCGACCCGGGCGAGTTCCTCCAGCGCGAGGCCGAGCGCGAAGTAGTCGCCGCCCATGCCGCCGTACTCCTCGGGGAAGGGCAGGCCGAACAGGCCCATCCGCCCCATCTCGCGGACGATCTCGTACGGGAACTCCTCCCGCTCGTAGAACTCGCCGATCTTCGGCGCCACCACGTCCTGGGCGAACTCGGCGACGGTGCGCCGCAGGTCCTCGTACTCGCTGTTCAGCCGGTGATCGAACACGGTGTTCCTCCTGGGGCCGCCCGGCCGGGGTGGCCGCGGGCGTGAGCGGGGTGACCGGCGTCCGTCCGATGGTGTGACGGTCGCGTGGGGTGGTCGTCTGGAAAGAAGGTCGTCCGAGTGGACGGGGGACGCCGGACGGCGATCCGGGACGGTCAGCCCCGGGCGGCGCCGAGCAGCGCCTGGACGGTGCGGGAGGGGCTCGGGCGGCCGAGGCGCTCGGCCATCCAGCCACTGGTGGCGACCAGCGCGCGCAGGTCCACGCCGGTCCGGACGCCGAGGCCGTGCAGCATCCACACGAGGTCCTCGGTGGCGAGGTTGCCGGTCGCGCTCTTGGCGTACGGGCAGCCGCCCAGGCCGCCGGCCGAGGCGTCGACGGTGGTGACGCCCTCGCGGAGCGCCGCGAGCGTGTTGCTGAGCGCCTGGCCGTAGGTGTCGTGGAAGTGCACCGCGAGCCGCTCGGCCGGCACCCCCGCTGCGGCGAACGCGGCGAGCAGGGCGGCGACCTGCCCCGGGGTGGCCACGCCGATCGTGTCGCCGAGGCTCAGCTCGGTGCAGCCCATCTCCAGCAGCGCGACGCCGTGGCGGACCACCTGGGAGACCGGGACGGGGCCCTCCCACGGGTCGCCGAAGCACATCGAGAGGTAGCCGCGGACCGCGACCCCGGCCGCCGTGGCGCGCTCGACGACCGGGCGGAACATCGCCATCGCCTCGTCCGCCGAGCGGTTGAGGTTGCGGCGCGCGAAGGTCTCGGTGGCACTGGCGAACACCGCGATGTCGGCGGCGTGGTGGGCGAGCGCGCGGTCGAGGCCGCGCTCGTTGGGCACCAGGACGGGCAGCCGCAGCCCGGGGTGGCGCCCGGGCAGGTCGGCCAGCCGGGGCACCAGGTCCTCGGCGTCGGCGAGCTGCGGCACCCACTTGGGGTGGACGAAGCTGGTGGCCTCGACCGTCCGCAGCCCGGCGGCGGCGAGCCGGGCGATGAACTCGGCCTTGACCTCGACGGGCACCAGGGCGCTCTCGTTCTGCAGCCCGTCGCGCGGTCCGACCTCGTGGATCCGGACCTCCTCCGGCAGGCCGGGGGCGCGGACGGGGTCGGGCAGGCCGAGTTCGAGCGCGTCGGGCTCGTGGGCGGGGGAGGCGGTGGTCACGACCGCACCTCCGCCGGGCTCGTGGCGGTCGCGTCCGCGCCGGTGGGGGCGCCCGCGGGAACGTCCGCGCCCTCCTCCGTGGGGGTGACCACGACCAGCAGCTCCTCCATCGCGACGGTGGCCCCGGCGGTGGCGCGGAGCTCGCTCACGACTCCGTCGTGCGGGGCGGAGATCACGTGTTCCATCTTCATGGCCTCCAGGACGAGCAGGGCCTGGCCCTTGCGGACCGCCTCGCCCGTCGCGGTCTTGACGACGGTGACGGTGCCGGGCATCGGGGCGGTGAGGGCGCCGTGGTGGGCGCCGGCCGCGGCGGCGCCCTCGCCGACCGCGTCGTGGCTGTGCAGCGGCCAGGCGTCGCCCTCGACGCCGAGCCAGGTCACCGGGGCGCCGGCGACCCCGGGGGTGTCGTCGACGGTCAGCACGAAGGAGGTCTGCAGGCCGTCGACCGTCAGGTGCAGCCGGTCGGCGGTGCGGACCGCTCGGGCCCGGTGGGCCGGGCCGGAGCCGAGTCCGATTTCCACCTCAAGGGTGACATTGCCGGGAATGTCAGTGGCGTCGGCTACGTTGCCGGCAGTGATCGAACGGATGCGCACCGAGACGGGGTCCTGGCCGGGGGCCCGGAGCCGGTGGGTGGTCCAGGCGGGTGCGCCGCCCAGGCGCCAGCCGGAGGGGAGGGAGAAGGGGTCGGTCCAGCCGCCGGAGTCGGCGGCCGGGGTGAGGTCCGCGTGCCGCGCGAGGGCGGCCGCGTAGTAGAGGAGGTGGACGGGTGCGGGATATCCGTCGGTCGCGCCCGGGTCGGCCGGGGCCGCGTGGTCGGTTCGGTCGGCCTGGTCGGCCTGGTCGGCTGCCGAGTCGGTGGCCGTCGCGGGCGAGTGCGGCGAGGCCAGCAGGGCGGGCTGTTGCCGGACGGTCTGTTCCACCATGCCGGTGTCCAGTCGGCCGGCGACGACGTCGGGGTGGGCGAGCAGTCGCCGCAGGAAGCCGGTGTTGGTGGTGACGCCCAGGATGCGGGTGTCGGCCAGCGCGGCGCGCAGGCGGCGGAGCGCGGTCGGGCGGTCGGGCCCGTACGCGATGACCTTGGCGAGCATCGGGTCGTAGGCACTGGTGATGACGCTTCCGGGGGCGACCCCGGAGTCGACCCGGATGCCCTCGCCCTGCGGCTCGTCGAGCACCAGGATCCGTCCGCCGGTGGGCAGGAAGTCCCGTTCCGGGTCCTCGGCGCAGATGCGGGCCTCGATGGCGTGGCCCAGGAAGGAGATGTCGGACTGACCGAAGGTGAGGCGCTCGCCGGCGGCGACGCGCAGCTGCCACTCGACCAGGTCCAGACGGCGGGGGCGGCCGCCGTCCGGGTCGGCGACGGCGATGGCCAGCTCGGTGACGGGGTGTTCCACCTGGAGACGGGTGTTCATCTCCATGAAGAAGAACTCCCGCACGCCCTCGGGGGAGTCGGGGGCGGGGGAGTCCGGGTCGATGCCGGGGACGATGAACTCCACGGTGCCGGCCCCGGTGTAGCCGCAGGACTCCGCGGCGCGGACGGCCGCGGCTCCCATCGCGGCCCGGGTCTCGGCGTTGAGCAGGACGGAGGGTGCCTCTTCGATCAGTTTCTGGTGGCGGCGCTGGAGGCTGCACTCGCGCTCGCCGAGGTGGACGGTGGTGCCGTGGGCGTCGGCGAGCACCTGCACCTCGATGTGGCGGGGGCGGTCCACCCAGCGCTCCAGGAGCAGGGTGTCGTCACCGAAGGCCGTCCGGGCGACACGGCGCGCGGCGGCGATCTCGGTCCGCAGTTCGGCCGGGTCCCGCACGAGCCGCATGCCCTTGCCACCGCCGCCGGCGGACGGCTTGAGGAGGACGGGGTAGCCGATCTCGTCCGCGGCGGCGACGAGTTCGTCGTCGGTGGGCGCGGTGGCCCGGCTGCCCGGGACCACCGGGACGCCGGCGGTCCGGACGGCCTCCTTGGCGTTGATCTTGTCACCCATCAGCTCGACCGCACCGGGAGGAGGACCGATGAAGACGAGGCCCGCGTCCGCGCAGGCGCGGGCGAAGGCGGCGTTCTCGGCGAGGAAGCCGTAGCCGGGGTGGACGGCCTGGGCGCCGGTGCGCCGGGCGGCGGCGAGGATCTGGTCGGTCCGCAGGTAGGTCTCGGCGGCCGAGCTGTCGCTGCGGTCGGCCGGGCCGAGGCGGACGGCGACGTCGGCCTCGCGGACGTGCGGGGCGTCGGCGTCGGCGTCGCTGAACACGGCGACCGAGCGCACGCCGAGCCGCCGCAGGGTGCGGATCACCCGGAGGGCGATCTCGCCGCGGTTGGCGACCAGAACTGTGTCGAACATGGGAGGCGTTCCTCCGGGTCGAGGGGGCCGTACGAAGGAGGTGGGGTGGACGGTCCGGGCGCGGGCCCGGGCGATGGGCCCGGCGGCCGACGTCGGAGGGGTCACACCGGGAGCGGGTGCGCCCCGGGCGGGGAAGGGAGGTGCGGGGCCCCGCCCGGGGAGCGCGGGGTCACATCCGGAAGACGCCGTACGGACCGGGCGGCGGCAGCGGGGAGTTGGCGCAGGCGGTGAGGGCGAGGCCGACCACGGTGCGGGTGTCCATCGGGTCGATCACGCCGTCGTCCCAGAGCCGTGCCGTGGCGTAGTAGGCGTTGCCCTGGCGCTCGTACTGCTCGCGGACGGGTCGCTTGAACTCCTCCTCCGCCTCGGCCGGCCACTCCTCGCCGTGCCCCTCCAACTGGTCGCGGCGGACGGTGGCGAGGACGGAGGCCGCCTGTTCGCCGCCCATCACGGAGATCTTCGCGCCCGGCCACATCCACAGGAAGCGAGGTGAGTAGGCCCGGCCGCACATCGAGTAGTTGCCGGCTCCGTACGAGCCGCCGATCACCACCGTCAGCTTCGGGACGCGGGTGCAGGCGACGGCGTTGACCATCTTGGCGCCGTGCTTGGCGATGCCGCCCGCCTCGTACTGCCGACCGACCATGAAGCCGGTGATGTTCTGCAGGAAGAGGAGGGGGATGCCGCGCTGGTCGCACAACTCGATGAAGTGGGCGCCCTTGACGGCCGATTCGGAGAACAGCACGCCGTTGTTGGCGACGATGCCGACGGGGTGGCCGTGGATCCGGGCGAACCCGGTGACCAGGGTCGCGCCGTACTCGGCCTTGAACTCGGCGAACCGGCTGCCGTCGACCAGCCGGGCGATCACCTCACGCACGTCGTAGGGCGTGCGCGGGTCCACCGGGACGGCCCCGTACAGGCCGGCCGGGTCGACGGCCGGCGGCTCGACCGCGGCCAGCGGCCACGGCCGCTCCGGGCGCGGGCCCAGGCCGGCCACGATCGTGCGGACGATGGAGAGGGCGTGGGCGTCGTCCTCGGCCAGGTGGTCGGTCACGCCGGAGGTGCGGGAGTGGAGCTCGCCGCCGCCCAGTTCCTCGGCGGTGACCACCTCGCCGGTGGCGGCCTTCACCAGCGGCGGCCCGCCCAGGAAGATCGTGCCCTGGTTGCGGACGATGACGGCCTGGTCGCTCATCGCCGGGACGTACGCGCCGCCCGCCGTGCACGAGCCGAGCACGGCGGCGATCTGCGGGATGCCCGCGGCCGAGAGCCGGGCCTGGTTGTAGAAGATCCGGCCGAAGTGGTCCCGGTCGGGGAACACCTCGTCCTGCATGGGGAGGAACGCACCGCCGGAGTCCACCAGGTAGATGCAGGGGAGACGGTTCTCCAGCGCGACCTCCTGGGCGCGCAGGTGCTTCTTCACCGTCATCGGGTAGTACGTGCCGCCCTTGACGGTGGCGTCGTTGGCGACGACCACCACCTCGCGCCCGGCGACCCGGCCGATGCCCGCGATGACGCCGGCCGCGGGCGCGGCGCCCTCGTACATCCCGTCGGCCGCCAGCGGGGCCAGCTCCAGGAAGGGCGAGGCGGGGTCGAGCAGGGTGTCCACGCGGTCGCGGGGGAGCAGCTTGCCGCGCGCGGTGTGCCGGGCGCGGGCCTTGGCACCGCCGCCGAGGGCGGCCGCGCCGAGCTTCTCGCGCAGCTCGGCGACCAGCGCCCGGTGCGCTTCGGTGTTGGACCGGTAGGCCTCGGAGGCCGGGTCGGCGGCCGTGCCGAGCCGGGGCGCGGGGGCGGCGGCCCCGGGCGCTGCGGTGCCGCCCGCCGCGCCACCACGCGCTGCGCTGCCATGGACGCCGGTGGATACGCCGGCGGTTGAGATGACCATTCCCAAGAGCTCCCTTGCCCTCGGCACCGGGTGGCGGGGTGGCCCGGGTTCCGGTGCGCCCGCTCTCCCTGAAGTTAATTAACGTTAACTTACGCGCCCAGGTTAACGGGCGATAACCCGACTGTCTACGATGGGCGGCATGCCGAACGTCCCCGGAACCACCGCGCTCCCGCGCCGCGACCAGATCCGCCGGGAAGCCGCCCGGCTCTTCGCCGCCCGGGGCTTCCTCGGCGTGGGCGTGGACGAGATCGGCAAGGCCGTCGGCATCAGCGGCCCCGGTCTCTACCGGCACTTCGCCGGGAAGGACGCGATGCTCGCCGACCTGTTGATCGGCATCAGCGAGCGCCTGCTGGAGGAGGGGCGCCGGCGCGCGGGCGGCGGCGACGGCCCGGCCGCCGCGCTGGACGCGCTGATCGGCGGCCACGTCGAGTTCGCCCTCGACGACCGCGACCTGATCACCCTGCACGACCGCGAGTTGCTGAACCTCAAGGAAGAGGACCGCCGCACCGTCCGCCGGCTCCAGCGCGGCTACGTCGAGCTGTGGGTCGACGTGGTCCGGCAGGCCTACCCGGCGCTGGCCGACCCCGCCGCCGAGCCGGTCGCCCGCGCCGCGGTGCACGCCGTCTTCGGCCTGATCAACTCGACCCCGCACAGCCTCGGGCCCAACCCGGCGGCCCAGGCCGATCGCCCCGGCCCCGGCCTCCAGCGCGACGGCATGGCCGCGCTGCTGCACAGCCTCGCCCACGGTGCGTTCTCGGCGGCGGCCGAATCGGCGTCCGCCCACGCCTGAGGCGGCTGTGGCTGCCCCGGGGGTCGACTGCGCCGCCGCCCGAGGCCGCCCGTGCGAGCGGCCGCGACCGGGGCTGGCCGCGGTCGCGCCCGGCTCCCGTCCCGCCTCCGGACCTAGGTCCAAAGGACGGCACCCGGCCGCCCCCTGGCCGGTGGGCGATCGGGGCGGGCGTGGCCGACCCTGGTGACAGCGGGGCCGGTTGGTCCGTCCGGGTGTCCGGGCGGGAATCACCGCAGGCCGCGGGCTGTTGGCCACTCCGCCGGAGCCTGTCGCGAGCGCGCGCCCGGGCGCGCGCCCGACCCGCCCCGCACCCCGGCCCGGCCGGAAACGGCATGGCGGCGTCCCGACGGAATGGTTAGCATCCCTAAATATGCCTGAGACTCACGGATCTACGGTGGAGCAATCCCCGAGCGGCCCACCTGCCCCCGACGCGAAACCGGGACCGACCGCCGCGGCCGGTCCCGAGAGCCTGGTGCCCCCGGCGACCCCGGCCGGCCCGGCGGTCGCGGCGACTCAGCCTGCCCCCACGACCCCCGTAACCCCAGCGCCGACCGGGCCGGCCGCGCCGCCCGCGCCGCCCGCAACGGCGGCACCGGCCGGGCCTACCGCAACGGCGCCGCCGACCGCCGCGTCCCCCGAGGCCGGCGGCTGGCTGCGCCGCCTGATCGGCTACTGCCTGCGGTCCCGGCGCAGCCTGCTGCTCGCCTTCGGTGCCTCGCTCGTCGGCATGGCCGTCACCTCGCTCGTGCCGCTGGTCACCAAGCTGATCATCGACGACGTCATCACCACGCACTCCCGCTCGCTCGGCCCCTGGGCGGTCGTCCTGCTGCTCGCCGCCGTCGTGGTCTTCGGCTGCACGCAGGTCCGCCGCTACTACGGCGGTCAGCTCGCGCTCGACGTCCAGCACGACCTGCGCAGCGACCTGTTCCGTTCGCTCGGCCGGCTCGACGGCCACCGCCAGGACCGGCTGGACACCGGCCAGGTGGTCGGCCGCGCCACGTCGGACCTCCAGCTGGTCAACGGGCTGCTCTCGATGCTGCCGATGATGACCGGCTACCTGCTGATGTTCGTCATGTCGGCGGCCGTGATGGTCTGGCTCTCCCCGCCGCTCACCCTGATCGCCCTCGTGATGGCCCCCGCCCTCTGGTGGGTCACCGTGCTCAGCCGCAAGCGCCTGTTCCCCTCGACCTGGGCGGCCCAGCAGGAGGCCGCGGCCGTCGCCGGCGTCGTGGACGAGGCGATCGGCGGGGTCCGCGTGGTCAAGGGCTTCGGCCAGGAGGCGCAGGAGCTGGACAAGCTGGAGGTCGCCTCCCGCAACCTCTTCGCCGCCCGCCTGCGCTCGATCCGGCTCAACGCCCGCTACAACCCGGCGATGCAGGCGATCCCGGCGCTCGCCCAGGTCGCGGTGCTGGCCTTCGGTGGCTGGCTGGCCGTGGACGGGCGGGTCTCGCTCGGCACCTTCGTCGCCTTCTCCACGTACGTCGCCCAGATGACCGGCCCGGTGCGGATGCTCACCATGGTCATCACGGTCGGCCAGCAGGCCCGGGCCGGCGTCGAGCGCGTCCTCCAGCTGATCGACGAGCGCCCGCTGGTCCAGGAGCGCCCGGACGCGGTGGCCCTCGACCTCACCGTCGCCGCCCCCGAAGGTGCCCCCGGCGCCGCCGCGCACCGGGACGCCGCCGGTACTGCGACCGGTACTGCGACGGTCGGCCCGCGCACGCCCGGCGTGGCGCTGCAGTTCGACCGGGTCGAGTTCCGCTACGACCCCGAGCACCCCGTGCCCGTCCTGCACGGCCTGGACCTGACCCTCGCCCCCGGCGAGACCCTGGCCCTCGTCGGCGCCTCCGGCTCCGGCAAGTCGACGGTGGCCCAACTGGTGCCCCGGTTCTACGACCCGGCGGCCGGTGCCATCCGCCTGTACGGCCACGACCTGCGCGACCTCACCCTCGACTCGGTCCGCTCGGCCGTCGGCATCGTCCCCGAGGAGAGCTTCCTCTTCTCCGAGACGGTCCGCACCAACATCGCGTACGGCCGGCCCGATGCCACCGACGAACAGGTCGTCGCCGCCGCGCGCGCCGCGCAGGCCGACGAGTTCGTCCGCGCGCTGCCGGACGGCTACGACACCAAGGTCGGCGAGCAGGGCCTCACCCTCTCCGGCGGCCAGCGCCAGCGAATAGCCCTCGCCCGCGCGATCCTCACCGACCCGCGGATCCTCCTGCTGGACGACGCGACGTCCGCGGTCGACCCGCAGATCGAGGCGGAGATCCACGACGCACTGCGCTCGGTGATGACCGGCCGCACCACGCTGCTGATCGCCCACCGCCGCTCGACCCTCCAACTCGCCGACCGGATCGCCGTGCTGGACCGCGGCCGGCTGCTGGACATCGGCACCCACGAGGAACTGGAGGCCCGATGTCCCCAGTACCGGGCCCTGATCACCGACCCGGAGGCCGGCCGCACACCCGGCCGGACCGCGCCCGGGGCCACACCTGCGCCCGAGCGCGAACCCGCAACGGACACTGTCCCCACAGCGGCCGCCGTACCCGGTGCCGCGCCCGCCACAGCGCCCGACGACCAAGCGGCCCCAACACCCGGCCCCACCCCCGAGCTCCCCACTCCCGCCCTGACCAAGGCGGCCCGCACCGCCGAGCCCGACCTGCTGGCCAAGGTCGCCGCCCTCCCGCCCGCCGGCGACACCCCGGCGATACCGCGCGCCGAGGCCGAGGCCGGCGACCCGGACTTCTCCCTCCGCCGGATGCTGCGCCCCTTCCGGGCCCCGCTCGCCCTGGCCCTGCTGCTGGTCGCCCTGGACGCGGGCGCCGCGCTGGTGCTGCCGGTCCTGATCCGGCACGGCATCGACCAGGGCGTGAGCAAGACCCTGATGTCCGGGGTCGCCGTGGCCTCGGTGGCCGCCCTGGTGGTCGTCCTGCTGGACTGGCTGGTGCAGACCGCCGAGAACCGGGTCAGCGGACGCACCGGCGAGCGCGTGCTCTACACCCTCCGCCTCAAGATCTTCGCCCACCTCAACCGGCTCGGCCTGGACTACTACGAGCGCGAGCTGTCCGGCCGGATCATGACCCGGATGACCACCGACCTCGACTCGCTGACGTCCTTCCTGCAGACCGGGGTCGTCACCGCCGTGGTCAGCCTGCTGACCTTCGCCGGCATCTTCGCCGCCCTGCTGATCATCGACGCGGGCCTGGCCCTGGTGGTCTTCGCGGTGCTGCCGCTGCTGGTGATCGCCACACTGGTGTTCCGCCGGAAGTCCCGGGACCAGTACGAGATCTCCCGGGACCTGATCAGCACCGTCAACGCCGACCTCCAGGAGAACGTGGCCGGCATGCGGATCGTCCAGGCGTTCCGCCGCCTGGACGCCAACACCGACCGCTTCGTCGCCCGGGGCGTCGCCTACCGGGAGGCGCGGGTCCGGGCGCAGCTCTACATCTCGCTCTACTTCCCGTTCGTCCAGTTCCTGTCCAGCGTGGCCGCCGCGCTGGTGCTGATCGTGGGCGCGGCCCGGGTCGACGCGGGCACCCTGACGGTCGGCGCGCTCGTCGCCTACCTCCTCTACATCGACCTGTTCTTCGCGCCGGTGAACCAGCTCTCCCAGGTGTTCGACGGCTACCAGCAGGCGGCGGTCGGCCTCGGCCGGATCCGGGAGCTGCTGCGCACGCCGACGACCACCGCCGTCGCGGCCGAGCCGGTGCCGGTCGAGAAGGGGCTGCGCGGCGAGATCTCCTTCGAGGGCGTCGGCTTCGCCTACAACGGCGGTGCGGACGGTTCCCCGGACGTCCTCACCGGGGTGGACCTGCACATACCCGCCGGTCAGACGGTGGCGCTGGTCGGCGAGACGGGGGCCGGCAAGTCGACGCTGGTGAAGCTGGTCGCCCGTTTCTACGACGCGACCGAGGGCACCGTCCGGGTCGACGGGGTCGACCTCACCCGGTACGACCTCGCGCAGTACCGCCACCGGCTCGGCGTCGTGCCGCAGGAGGCGTACCTGTTCGCGGGCACGGTGCGGGAGGCGATCGCCTACGGCCGGCCGGAGGCCACGGCGGCCGAGGTGGAGGCGGCGGCGCGGGCGGTCGGCGCGCACGAGATGATCGTCCGCTTGTCGGGCGGGTACGACCACGAGGTCACGGGCCGGGGGCGAAACCTTTCGGCAGGTCAGCGCCAGCTGATCGCGCTGGCCCGGGCCGAACTGGTCGACCCGGACATCCTGCTGCTCGACGAGGCCACCGCAGCGCTCGACCTGGCCACCGAGGCCGCCGTGAACAGCGCCGCCGACCGGCTCAGCGGCGGACGGACCACCCTGGTGATCGCCCACCGGCTGACCACCGCCGAACGCGCCGACCGGGTCGTCGTCCTCGACCACGGCCGGGTGGTCGAGGACGGCACGCACGCCGGACTCCTCGCCCTCGACGGGGCGTACGCGCGGCTCTGGCGCGCGTTCATCGCGGACGGGCACCACGACGCGGCCTCCGCCGTCGGGGAGACCGTCGCCGCCGGGTGACCAAGAGCCCGGCCCGGGGCCCAGCCCGGGCCGGGGGCGGGGGCGTGGGTGGGGGGGGGGCGCGCACACCCCCACCGGGCGACGGCGCGCGCGCGCAGCCAGCCGCCGCGGCGCGCGCGCGCG
>NZ_JBHWGV010000105.1:0-32261 GCF_042732955.1 Kitasatospora sp. NPDC059747
CGCGCGCTCGCGCCCCCCCCCCCGCCCCGCGCCCCCCGCCCGCCCCCGCCCCCCCCCCCCCCCGCCCCCCCCCCCCCGCGGGGGGGGGGGGCCCCCCCGTCGTACGGGGGCGCCGGGTCAGGCCAGGAGCCCGGTCGCCAGCCAGATCAGCGGCGCGGCCACGGCCAGCGGCAGCGCCACGCCCGCCGTCATGTGCACGAACCGGGACGGCCAGTCGTACGACGCGACCCGGCGGCCCACCAGCGCGCCCACGCCCGCCAGGGCGCCGAGCGCGAGCGGCGCGCCCACCAGCAGGCCCAGCACCACCGCGGCCACCAGACCCAGCACCGGGCCCAGCACCTTCGGCCCGGGCAGCGGCGCCGCGGCCAGCAGGGTCGCCAGCGCGACCGCGCCGACCCCGGCCGGCACCCAGCCGGCCACCAGCAGCGCCGTGCAGAGCGCCGTCACCACGGTGGCCGAGCCGAGCACGGTCAGCGCGTAGAACCGCTCCTTCGGGTCCGAAGGGCGGAACGTCTGCAGCACCAGGACCAGCAGGAAGAACCCGCCGAGGGTACCGACGACGGCCGCGATGCCGCCGTCCTCGCTCGCCAGCAGCACCGCCGCGTCGGCCGTGAACCCGGCCAGCGCGGCCAGGGCGATGCCCTGCCGGGCCGGCCACATCCCGTTCAGGCGGAACCAGCCGGCCGCCGTCAGCACCTGGAGCAGCGCGACCACGAGGGCCAGCGCCACCTGCCCCAGCGCGGCGCCGCCGGCCAGCAGGGCGGCGACGCCCGCGGTGATCAGCGCGGGCTGGATGCCCGGCTCGATGATCGGCGAGCCGGTGCGGTGGGCGCTCGGCGCGGCGGGCCCCGTCGGCGCGGCGGCGGGCGCCGTCGGCATCCCGGGCTGCGGCGGGACGGCCGGGTACGGCGCCATGCCGGGCGCCCCGGGGGCCATGGGTGCCGTGGGCGCCATGGGGGTGGCGGAGCCCGTGGGCCGCTTGAGCGTCATGGTCGGCTGGTCGAGGCCCGGCGCCTGGGCCGGTGCCTGGGGCGTGGGAACCGGAGCGGGCGCGGCGTGCCGGGGCCGGGCCTGTGGCCGAGCCTGCGGCTGGGGCTGCGGCTGGGGCTGCGGATACGGCTGCGCCAGGGGCTGGGGCTGCGGCGGCGCGACGGGCATGGCGCCGGAGACGACCACCGGCGGGAGCAGCGTCGTGGCCGCGGCGTCGTGCATCGGCGGCACCGGGGGCAGCAGCGTCGTCGCCGCGTCGTCCATCGCGGGGACGGGCGGGAGCAGCGTCGTGGCCGCGGCGTCGTCCATCGGCGGGACGGGCGGCAGCAGGGCCGTCGCCGCGTCGTCCATCGGCGGCTGCACCGGCTGCCCGTACCCCGGGTGGCCGTACTGCTGCTGGTACCCGTGCTGCGGGTGCGGCTGCTGAGAATGCGGCTGTTGGGGATGCGGCTGCTGCGGGTGGCCCTGGTACGGCTGCTGCCAGCCGCCGTAGCCGCCGTTGTTCGCGTCGTTCGTGTCCGTCACGCCGCTCAGCCTCCCGCGAACGGCGGCAGTACCTCGACCGTTCCGCCTTCGGTGAGTTCGACGGTCGCGTGGTCCCGGCCGCCCACCTGGGCGCCGTCCACCAGGTAGGAGCAGTGCCCGAGGAGCAGCACGAGCTTCGGCCGGTCGGCGTGCCGCTCCTTGGCGGCCGCCAGCGCCTCGGCCAGGGTCGCCGCCTCGTACGGCTCCTCGGCCAGTCCGGCCTCGGACTTCGCGGCCGCCCAGTAGCGGATCGTCCCGCGCACCCGGGCGCCGCTCGCGGGCTCGGTGGTCGCGCCCATGGCAACCCCTTCTCGTCGTCCTCGCCCGGTCCGGTGGCCCGGTCCGGCTCGCCACCGGGGCGGCCGTCCGACCACCCGAAAGGTGGACGTGCGCGGTGCCGCCGATGTGCGTCCCATGATGGCGTGTCCGCCGCCGCGACCGGCAATCGCCCTGGCCGGACGGACCCCGAGCGCCGCTCGAAGCCGTGACCAGGCTCACCCGGCGCGCGCCCGGATTGGGCGAACCGCCGGATTCGAGCCCTCCCGGTGCGGGGGCCGGTCGGCTATTCTCGACCTCCAAGAGGGATCCGGGCAGAGTCGCCCCCGGGTCCTTTTGTGCTTTCAGGACGCCAGTACGGACGTTCTTGCGAATCGTCGGCCCACCCCCGGCGGTGCGCGGGAACCGCCCCGCCTCTCGCGGCACGACGACGTGCCCCGTCCGGCCGGGGTGACGCCACCCCGGTGCCGGGCCGCCGCCCGGCCCGGGACCACGACCGGAGGGTTCGCGGGATGAGCAGGGCAGAAACGGTGCGCCAGGGGTTGCGGGACCCCCGGCCCGTGCGCCGTCGCGCCGTGCACGCCGGCCTGTCCTCCGGTGTGCTCCGGGCGTCCGAACCCCTCCCCCAACCCTCAGCACGTGCGCCATCCGGCTGTGGCGGCAGCCGTGAAGCGACCGCGACGACCCGGAAAGGGGACCACCGGGTATGAGTTCTCTCCTCCTCCTCACCAACGCACTGCAGCCCTCCGCGGAGGTGCTGCCGGCGCTCGGCCTGCTGCTGCACAACGTCCGGGTGGCGCCCGCCGAGGGCTCCGCCCTGGTGGACACCCCCAGCGCCGACGTCATCCTGGTCGACGGCCGCCGGGACCTGCCGCAGATCCGCAGCCTGTGCCAGCTGCTGCGCTCCACCGGCATCGGCTCCCCGCTGATCCTCGTGGTCACCGAGGGCGGCCTGGCGGCCGTGACCGCCGAGTGGGGCATCGACGACGTCCTGCTGGACACCGCGGGCCCGGCCGAGGTCGAGGCCCGGCTGCGGCTCGCGCTCGGCCGGCTCCAGGTCGTCGCCGACGACAGCCCGATGGAGATCCGCAACGGCGACCTCTCGGTCGACGAGGCCACCTACTCCGCGAAGCTCAAGGGCCGCGCGCTCGACCTGACCTTCAAGGAGTTCGAGCTGCTCAAGTACCTCGCCCAGCACCCCGGCCGGGTCTTCACCCGGGCGCAGCTGCTGCAGGAGGTCTGGGGCTACGACTACTTCGGCGGCACCCGGACGGTGGACGTGCACGTCCGGCGCCTGCGCGCCAAGCTCGGCGTCGAGCACGAGCAGCTGATCGGCACCGTGCGCAACGTCGGCTACCGCTTCGTCGTCCCGGAGAAGCCCGAGAAGGGGGAGCGCCCGGAGCTCGCCCCGCGCCCCGCGGCGCCCCTGGAGGCATGACGCGCGCCGGGCGGGGGTGATCCCGCCCGGCATGTCCGGTTCGCCCCCGCGCAGCCTCCCGTCCACCTGCCGGAAGCCCCAGGTCCCACTGCCGACGCCGGCGCCACACGCGTAGACTCGACGCGTGGCCAAAGTGACGCGCGACGATGTAGCCCGACTGGCTGGTACCTCGACCGCGGTCGTCAGCTACGTGATCAACAACGGGCCGCGCCCGGTCGCGCCCGCCACCAAGGAGAAGGTCCTCGCGGCGATCGAGCAGCTCGGCTACCGGCCGAACAGCGTCGCCCAGGCGATGGCCTCCCGCCGCACCAACCTGATCGGCATGGTCGTCCCGGACGCCCGTCAGCCGTTCTTCGCCGAGATGGCGCACGCCGTGGAACGGGCCGCCTCCGAGCGCGGCAAGCTCGTGCTGATCGGCAACTCCGACTACGTGGACGACCGCGAGGTGCACTACGTCCGCGCCTTCCTCGGCATGCGCGTCTCCGGGCTGATCCTGGTCAGCCAGGGCCCGTCGCAGCGCGCCGCCGAGGAGTTCGCCGCGATGGAGGGCGCGAAGGTGGTGCTGCTGCACCGCCGCCCCGAGGCGATCGACGACGTCGCGGTGGTCACCGACGACGTGGGCGGCGCCGAGGCCGTCGTGCGCCACCTGCTGGAGGTGCACGGGCACCCGTACGTGGCCTGCTTCGGCGGCCCGGTCGACTCCCCCGCGCCCGGCGACCCGGTCATCGACCACGTCGAGGGCTGGCAGCGGGCCATGGACGCGCACGGCCTGCCCACCGAACCGCACCTGATCGACGCGCCGTTCCACCGCTACGGCGCGTACGAGGTCGCGCTCGGCGTGCTGCGCTCGGCCGACCGGCCGCCGGCGATCTTCTGCTCCACCGACGACCAGGCGATCGGCGTGCTCCGGGCCGCCCGCGAGGTCGGCCTGAAGGTCCCGGAGGACCTCGCGGTGGCCGGCTTCGACGACGTCCCCGAGGCCGCCCTCGCCGACCCGCCGCTGACGACCGTCGCCTCCGACCGGGACGCGATGGCGCGCGCCGCCGTCGACCTGGTCCTGGACGACTCGCTGATGGTGCCCGGTTCGGACACCGAGCGGGTCCGCAAGTTCCCGTCCCGCCTGGTGGTCCGGCGTTCCTGCGGCTGCGACGGAGCGGCACCGGGCGCCCCGGCCACCCCCACGGAAGCGGAGTAGTCGATTCCGCCACCGGCTCCCATCCGCGCCGCCTGACCAGGCTTTATGAGAAGTCAACGGGCTTCTCGGACCCTTCTGAGACCGCTTTCATGCGATCCTCATCCGCCGGGCGGACGTTGTTCAGCATGAGCGATCAGCAGCGCAGCGAGCAGCAGTACGGGTGGACCGGACAGTACGGCGAGCAGCACGGCACGCAGCACGGCGAGCAGCCGTCCGCGCAACCGCACGCGCCGCACGAGCACCGCGTCATCGAGGGCACCGTCCTCGGCAGCAGCACCGACGACACCGTCGGCGCCGGCGCCGACGCCCCCGCGTACGGCTACCGCGAGGACCACTCCGGCGGCGGCTTCGACACCCCGCTCCCGCCGCCGCCCCTGCCCCCCACCCCGCCGTCCGCCGGCTGGCCCGGCAGCCCCGAGGGGCCGGAAGGGCCCCGGAGCCACGGTGCCCGGGCCCGGCGCGGGATGCTGCGCGGACGGCTGGTCCTGGTCACCGCCGTCGCCGCGATCGCCGCCGTCCTCGGCGGGGTCACCGGCGGGGTCATCGCCTCCCAGGAGCGCACCTCCGACACCCGCGGCACCACCATCGCCAGCCCGGTCTCCGCCCGCTCCGACGGCAGCGCCGACGTCGCCGCCATCGCGGCCGCCGTCTCGCCGAGCGTCGTCCAGATCACCGTCAAGGCGCCGGGCGGCACCGCCACCGGCACCGGCGTGGTCCTCGACAGGAACGGGCAGATCCTCACCAACTTCCACGTGATCTCCGGCGCGGTCGACAGCGGCGGCCAGATCACCGTGACCTTCAAGGACGGCTCGACCGCGCAGGCCACCGTCACCGGCACCGACAAGTCCCTGGATGTCGCGGTGATCACCGCGAGCGGCGCCAGGAACCTCACCCCGGCCACCCTCGGCGACTCCTCCGCCGTGGCCGTCGGCGACCCGGTCGTCGCCATCGGCAACCCGGACGGCCTCACCGGCACCGTCACCTCGGGCATCATCAGCGCCGAGAACCGCGAGGTCACCGTCCAGGTCGACGAGGGCTCCACCGGTGGCAACGGCGGCTACGGCTTCCCGTTCATGCCCGGCCTGCGCGGCTCGCAGCAGCAGCCGAGCGGCAGCGGCACCACCACCTACAAGGCCTTCCAGACCGACGCCGCCCTCAACCCCGGCAACTCCGGCGGCCCGCTGATCAACGCGAACGGCCAGGTCATCGGCATCAACTCGGCCATGTACTCGCCCAGCGGCACCGGCTCCACCGCGGGCGGCGGCAGCAGCTCGGCCGGCAGCGTCGGCCTCGGCTTCGCCATCCCGATCAACGACATCAAGCAGGTCCTGCCGAAACTGCAGGCGGGCCAGAACGTGTAAGACGGACAATTACTCCGAGCAGGTCCCCCCACACGACGAGAAAGGGCAACGGCCCATGACCCCGTCCGCCGACGACCGCACCTCCGCCGAGTCCGGCCACACCTCGGCCAGGCTCCTCGTGGTCGACGACGAACCCGCGCTCCGGGACGCCCTGGAGAGCAGCCTCGCCTTCGAGGGATACGAGGTCGCCACCGCCACCGACGGCTACGAGGCACTCGAATCCGTCGAACGCGACCGGCCCGACCTCGTCCTGCTGGACATCATGATGCCCCGGATGGACGGCCTCACCGCCGTCCGCCGGATGCGCTCGCGCGGCGACACCGTCCCGGTGCTGATGCTCACCGCCAGGGACGCCGTCGGCGACCGCGTCACCGGGCTGGACGTCGGCGCCGACGACTACCTCGCCAAGCCCTTCGAGCTCGACGAGCTCCTCGCCAGGGTCCGCGCCCTGCTGCGCCGCAACGCCCTCGCCACCGAGGCCGCGGCCCGGGCGGCGGCCGAGGACGAGAGCGAGGTGCTGGCCTTCGGCGACCTGCGGATGAACACCGCCACCCGCGAGGTCACCCGGGCCGGCCGGTCCGTCGAGCTGACCCGCACCGAGTTCATGCTCCTGGAGATGTTCCTGTCCCACCCCCGGCAGGTCCTCACCCGCGAGCAGATCCTCAAGGCGGTCTGGGGCTTCGACTTCGAGCCCTCCTCCAACTCCCTGGACGTCTACGTCATGTACCTGCGCCGCAAGACCGAGCAGGGCGGCATGCCGAGGATCATCCAGACCGTACGCGGCGTCGGCTACGCCCTGCGCCCCGCGGCCGGCGCCGGCGCGTGAACGTGCGAGCCAGGGGCGCGCGCGTCCCTCCCCCGCCCCTCGCGCCCCCGCGCCCGTCCCGGGTCCAGCGCCTCGTGCACTGGTTCCGCTCCCGCTCGCTGCGCAGCCGCCTCACCTTCCTGAGCGCGGCCGCGGTGGCGGTGGCCATCGCGCTGTCGGCGCTGGCGTGCTGGTTCATCGTCGAGAAGCAGCTCTACGGCCAGGTGCGGACGGACCTCGCGAGCGCGCCGCTCCCGCTGCCGCCCCGGGGCCAGAGCCTGCCCTGCTACGAGACCCCGCAGGCGGCCCTGCAGGCGCAGCCGCGGAGCGTCGCCCCGGAGAACGGCACCTCCGTCGCCCGGGACACCCAGTACGTCGTCAAGGACCCGACGGCGGTCTGCCTGCCCCCGGCCGCGACCAAGGCGATCGTGCTCAGGCCGAGCGACTCCGCGGTGTTCCAGCTGCGGCCCGGCCAGTCGGTCATCCGGGACGGCCACTTCACCGACGGCACCCCCGCCCTCGTCCGCGTCTCGCTGACCCACTTCGGACCGCAGCCCGCCCTGCTGATGGTGGCCAGCCCGACCCAGTCCGTCGAGGAGTCCCTCCAGGGCCTCGCCCTCCTGCTCGGCGCCGTCTCCGTCGGCGGCATCCTCCTCGCCGCCGTCGCCGGCCGGATCGTCGCCCGCTCCTCGCTCAAGCCGGTCCACCAGCTCACCGACGCCGTCGAGCACATCGCCCGCACCGAGGAGGTCGGCACCACCATCCCGGTCCACGGCGACGACGAGATCGCCCGCCTCTCCACCTCGTTCAACTCCATGAGCACCGCCCTCGCCAACTCCCGCGAGCGGCAGACCCGGCTGATAGCGGACGCCGGGCACGAGCTCCGCACACCCCTCACGTCGCTGCGCACCAACGTGGACCTGCTGATCCGCAGCGACGACACGGGCCGCCCGCTCCCGCCCGCCACGAAGACCAAACTGCTGGGCAACATGAAGGCCCAGATGCAGGAGCTGACCGTCCTCATCCAGGACCTGCTCCAGCTCTCCCGCCCCGACTCGCCGAAGCCGGGACCGAACCTCACCGTGGTCGCCCTGCACGAGATCGCCCAACGGGCCGTCGAGCGGGCCAAGTTGCGCGGCCCCGGGCTGGTCTTCGACACCGCGGCCGAGCCCTGGTTCGTCCACGGCGACGCCTTCGCCCTCGAACGGGCCGTGATCAACCTGCTGGACAACGCGGTCAAGTACAGCCCGCCCGGCGGCACGATCGAAGTCCGGCTCCGGCAGGGCGTGCTGACCGTCCGCGACCACGGCCCCGGCATCCCGGCCGACGAGCTGCAGTACGTCTTCGACCGCTTCTGGCGCTCCCCCTCCTCCCGCCAGCTCCCGGGCTCCGGCCTCGGGCTGTCGATCGTCGCGCAGAGCGTCAGGGACGCCGGCGGCGAGGTCTCGCTCGGCCCGGCCGGGGACGGCGGGCCGGGCGCCCTGGCCACCGTCCGCCTGCCCGGCGGCCCCACCGGGGAGTAGCCCCCGGACAGGAAGAAGGACGGGCGGGGCGCCCCGACAGCGCCCCGCCCGTCCCCGTCCGGCTCACGGTCAGTCGACGTCGACGCCCGGGCCGATGACCTTGATCCGGTCCTGCGCCGGAGCCTTCAGCGGCGCGGACGCCGAGCTGTGGGCACCCAGGTAGGCCACGAAGACGTCCAGGTCCGAGGCGCCGACGAGCTTGTCGGTGCCGGCGCCCAGCGCCGGGAAGCCGTCGCCGCCGGCCGCCAGGAACTCGTTCGCCGCGACCCGGTACGTGGCGGCCGGGTCGATCGGCGCGCCGTTGAGCCGGACGGAGTCGACGACGACCCGGTCGGCCCCGGTCCTGCGCATGTCCAGGGTGTAGCTCAGGCTCTTGGACACCTGCAGGATCTTCGGCGCGGCGGCGTTGCCCCCGCTGACCTGCTGCTGGAGCAGCTGCACCAGCTGGGCGCCGGTCAGCGTCTTGACCTGCATCATGTTGGTGAACGGCTGGACGGTGAACGCCTTGCCATACGTCACGACTCCGTCGCCCTCGCTACCGGCCGCCTTGTAAACCAGGTCGGAGCGGATGCCGCCGGGGTTCATGAACGCCACCTGCGCCCCGCCCTTGTCGGCCGGCGCGAGGCCCTCCAGCTGCGCGTCCGCGATCAGGTCGCCGAGCGGCTTCTCCAGGTCGCCGCTGCCACGGCCGTTGATGTCCGAGGCGATGTAGCCGACCGGACGGTTGGCGATCGGCGCGGCCAGCTCGGAGTAGCGGGCGATCAGCTCGCTCATGTCCTCGGCCTTGGGCAGCGTGCGCCGCACGACGTGGTTCTCGGCCTTCACCGACGGACGCACGATGGTGCCGGTGGTCTTGTCGAGCTTTAGGTCGATCTCGGTGAAGAGCCGGCCGAACGAGGCTGCGCTGGTCACCGAGCGCGGCACGCCGTTCGGGTCCGGGATCATGCACGCGTACGCGTTGTGGGTGTGGCCGGTGACGATGGCGCCGACCGCGGGGTCGATGTTCCGCGCGATGTCGACGATCGGGCCGGAGACGCCCTGCCCGGCCGCGCCGCAGTCGTAGTTGTAGACGCTGCCGGCCGGGTAGCCGCCCTCGTGGATCAGCGCGACGATCGAGTTGACGCCCTGGGCCTTGAGCTCGGCGGCGTACTTGTTGATCGTGGTGACCTCGTTGCCGAACTTCAGGCCCTTGACGCCCGCCGCCGTCACGATGTTCGGCGTGCCCTCCAGCGTGACGCCGATGAAGCCGACCTTCACGCCCTGCGACTTCGTCACCCAGTACGGCGGCAGCAGCGGCTCGCCGGTGTTCTCGTCGGTGACGTTGGCGGACAGGTAGTTGAAGTTGGCGCCGCGGAACGTGCGGCCCTTCTCGTAACAGCCGTCGACCGGGTGGCAGCCGCCGTTCTGCAGCCGCAGCAGCTCCTGGGCGCCGTGGTCGAACTCGTGGTTGCCGACCGACGTGACGTCCAGGCCGAGCTTGTCCATCGCCTCGATGGTCGGCTCGTCGTGGAACAGCGCCGAGGTGAGCGGGCTGGCCCCGACGATGTCGCCGGCCGCGACGGTGATCGAGTCGTCCGCCGCCTCGCGCGCCTGACGCAGCGCCGTCGCCAGGTACTCGACGCCGCCGGCCGGGGTGCTGACCTGCTGACCGGTCGCCGGGTCGATCTCCCGGATCGTGCCGGCCGAGCCCGCCGGGGGCTCCAGGTTGCCGTGGAAGTCGTTGATCGCCAGCAGCTGGAGGTTGACGGTCTTGTGCCGCCGGGAGTTCGCGTCGGCGGCCTGGGCGGCCGCGGGCACGGCCACCGAGCCGAGCAGTCCGGCCGCGGCGACCACGGCGAGCGCCGCGCGTCGCGATCTGAGGGTGAGCATGAGGAGGTCCCTGCGCCTAGGAGCGCCCGGCCGCGGAACCGGCGCAGGCGCGCATGGATGTGGGTGTGCGCGAACTGCAGCCTATGGTCAACGCGCGTAGCTGTCAGGTTTTCTGACGTAACGACCGGGTGACTCGTCGACGAACCGTCGTGAACGGATCGGTGCCGGCCCCCGCACCGGGGCCGCCCGGCTCAGACCCCGGGCTCGGCCGCCAACTGCCGCTCGGCACGCTCGCGTTCGGCCACCGCGTCCTCCGTCATGGCGCGGTCGGTGTAGACCAGCGGCCGCTCGGAGTCGGTGATGATGTGCTTGACCACCTGGACGTTCCCGTTGACGTCCCAGACCGCGATGCCCGGCGACAGCGTCGGAATGATCTCCACCGCCCAGCGCGGCAGCCCCAGCACCCGGCCGGTGGCCCGCGCCTCCTCGGCCTTCTGCATGTAGATCGTCCGGGTGGAGGCCATCTTCAGGATCGCCGAGGCCTCCTTGGCCGCCGCGCCGTCCACCACGTCCGACAGGTGGTGCACCACCGCGACGAAGGACAGGCCGAGCCGGCGGCCGAACTTCAGCAGGCGCTGGAACAGCTGCGCCACGAACGGGCTGTTGATGATGTGCCAGGCCTCCTCGACCAGGAAGATGCGCTTCTTCCGGTCCGGCCTGATCCAGGTGTGCTCCAGCCACACGCCGACGATCGCCATCAGGATCGGCATCGCGATCGAGTTGCGGTCGATGTGCGAGAGGTCGAAGACGATCAGCGGCGCGTCCAGGTCGATGCCGTCGGTGGTCGAGCCGTCGAACATGCCGCGCAGGTCACCGTCGACCAGCCGGTCCAGCACCAGCGCCACGTCCAGGCCCCAGCGCTGCACCTCGTCCACCGCGACGCCCAGCGACTCCACCGACGACAGCTCGGGGTTGCGCAGTGTGTCGATGATGTCGTCCAGGACCGGCTGGCGGTCCTTCACCGAGGCCACCACGTGGGCGTGCGCGGCCTTCAGCGCGAAGCCCGCCCGCTCCTCCAGGCCGCGCCCCATCGCCACCTCGATGATGGTGCGCAGCAGCGACAGCTGACCGGTCTGGGTGATCGCCGGGTCCAGCGGGTTGAGCTTCACCCCGCCGTCCCGGGCCGCCATCGGGTCCAGGCGGATCGACTTTATGCCGAGCGCGTTGGCGATCAGGTTCCACTCGCCCACGCCGTCCTCGCCCTGCGCGTCCAGCACCACCACCTGCCGGTCGCGGAACCTCAACTGCCGCAGGACGTACGTCTTCTCCAGCGCCGACTTGCCGTTGCCCGACTCCCCCAGCACCAGCCAGTGCGGCGCCGGCAGCTGCTGCCCGTACAGCTGGAAGGGGTCGTAGACGTACCCCTTGCCGCTGTACACCTCGCGCCCGATGATCACGCCCGAGTCGCCCAGCCCCGGTGCCGCGGTGGGCAGGTAGACCGCCTGCGCCTGGCCGGTCGAGGTGCGCACGGGCAACCGGGTGGTCTCCACCTTGCCGAACATCAGGCTGGTGAACGCGTCGGTGAGGTTGCCGAGCGCCATGGGCGGCCTCCTGGTGGGTGGAACGGCTCAGTGGGTGGACGGGCCGCGGTGGACGGACGGGCGCTTGCGGCTCAGCGGCGGATGCCGGTGGCGAACGGCAGCGTGTTGACGAACGCGCGGTGATGCTCGCGGTCGCACCACTCCAGCTTGAGGTAGCTCTTGCCGGCCGACGCCCGGATGGTCCGCTTGTCGCGGGCCAGCGCCTCGGGGCTGCGCGAGGACACCGTGATGTACCCGACCAGGTTGACCCCGGCCGCGCCGGAGGCCAGGTCGTCACCGCGCTGGTCCACCCGGCCGGTGTGGGCCAGGTCGCGCGGGTCGACGGTGCGGTTCATCTTGGCCGCGCGGCTCGCCTCCGCCTCGTCGTTGGTCTTCTCCGTCAGCATCCGCTCGATCGCGACGTCGGTCGGCTCCAGGTCCATCGTCACGGCGACCGTCCGGATCACGTCCGGGGTGTGCACCAGCAGCGGCGCGAGGAAGTTGACGCCCACCGGGGTGAGCGGCCACTCCTTGACCCACGCGGTGGCGTGGCACCACGGCTCCCGGGTCGTCGACTCGCGGGTCTTCGCCTGCAGGTACTGCGGGTGGGTCGCGTCCAGCTCGGCCGGCCACGCGTTGCGCCGGGACATCGCCTGGATGTGGTCGATCGGGTGGTCCGGGTCGTACATCGAGTGCAGCAGCGAGGACAGCCGGGCCTGGCCCAGCGGCTGGCGCACCCGGATGTCCGCCTCCGCGAGCCGGGCGCAGATGTCGGTCAGCTCGCGCGCCATCACCGCCGCCAGGCCCTCGTCGTCCCGGGCCCGCCCGCCGGTCGCCGTCCGGCCCATCGCGTGTGCCTCGGCCGCGAGGTCGCGGGTGTAGTGCATGCAGGCCACCAGGTACGCGCGGTGCTGCTCCGAGGAGGTCGACACCATCGACTGCAGCTGGTCGTACGACTCCTGCAGCCAGCGCGGCGCGTCGCGGTCACCGCGCCGCTCGACGTCCTTGGCGTGCGCGTCCGGATCGGCCGGCAGCGTCCGGGCCAGGATCTGCAGCCGCGTCACGAAGCCGTCCCCGTTGGCGACGTGCTTCAGCAGCGTGCCGAACCGGTCGACCAGCGCCTCCTGGTCCTCCGAGTCGCGCAGGCCCACGCCCGGGCCCTCGATCTCGATCGCGGCCGTCACCGTGCGCCGCTCCAGGTGCATCAGCACCCCGACCTCGTCCGGCCCGAACGGCGCCGTCAGCCAGCGCAGCCGCCCCACCCCCGGCGGCGGACCGACCTCCACCTCCCGGCCGTCCAGCCGGGTGCCGGCGTCCATCACGTCCGAACGCCACGCCGCGCGGCCGCTGCGGACCGTCCGCCGGTAGGTGCGGTTGATCTCCGCCCACCGGTAGAACGTCCGCTTGCGGTACGGCACGTAGACCGCCGCGATGGCCAGCGCGGGCAGGCCGACCAGGCCGCCGATGCGCAGCGGCAGGACCGGCATCATCAGGCCCCAGAGCATCCCGAGGAACGCCCCGAAGATGATCAGCAGGATCTCGCCGGTCTCCCGGTTGCGGCCGATCGGCGCGTTCGGGCGGGCCTTGCCGATCAGGTAGGTGCGGCGCTGGTGCACGTACGGCTGGGCGTACTGGGCACCGTAATGGCCGAGCGGTTCACTGCTCACTTACCCGTCACCCTCCCTTCGCTGGATTGCTGTCGCGGATCGGAACCGAGGCCTGCTGGGGCGGCCCGGCCTGCGGCGGCGGAGCCGGCGTGCGGCCCGCGTGCGCGGCGATGCCCGGGGCCACCGAACCCCCGCCCGCACCCCCGCCGCCGCCCGCGCCCTGCGGGCCGCGGTCGCCGTGGGTGGTGATGCCCTGCTTCATGAGGTTCGCGGTGCCGTTGATCATCGCCGAACCGGCCGACACCGCGCTGGCGCGGGCGTGCCGCATGCTCATGATCTCGTCGCCGAAGCCCGGCACGAAGCGGTACACCGCCGCGCTCGCGAAGATCGACAGGAACAGGATCGCCAGGCCGGACAGCACCCGGGCGAAGTCGTCGTTCGCCCCCGCACCGGTCGCGACGGCACCCGCCAGGCCCAGGATGATCACGATGATCGGCTTCGCCAGGTCCACCGCCACCATCACCCCCGCCCACCGGCGCACGTGCTTCCACAGCTGCTTGTCCACCAGCCCCGCGTACACCGCCGTCCCCAGCAGCGCGCCCACGTACAGCATCGCCGCCCGGATCAGCAGCTCGATCCAGAGCACCGCCGCCGCGAGCACCGCCACCAGCGACACGATGATCAGGATCAGCGGCCCGCCACCCATGTCCCCCTTCTCCAGGGTGTCGGCGAACCCGCCCAGGTACGTCCCGGTGTCGGACTTCGTCCCGACCGCGATCGCCTTGGTCAGCCCGTCCGTGGCGCTCACCACGGTGTAGAGGATCAACGGCGTGAACGCGGACGCCACGACCGTCAGCCACAGGAACCCGATCGCCTCCGAGACCGCCGTCGTCAACGGCGCCCCGCGCACCGCCCGCTTCGTCACCGCGAGCAGCCACAGCACCAGCGTGATGATCGTCGAGGCCGCGAACACCACCGCGTACTGCTGCAGGAACGACGCATTGGTGAAGTCCACTTGCGTCGTCCCGTCGATGGCCCCCGACAACTTCCGCACGACCCACGCCGCCGCCTGCGCACACCCCTTGGCCAACGACCCGAGCGGGTCGGTGGCGGTGCCTACGGCGCCACTGCCCGGGATGACGACGGCTCCGTTCGGAGCACAGCCCGCGTCACTGCCGGGAATCGGCAGATCGACCTTCTGGCAGGTCGGGGTGGCGGAGGGCGTCGGCGTCGGATCCGCGAAGACCCGTTGGGCCATCAGCAGCCCGGCGAGCTGCAGGCTCGCCATGGCGCTCGCCAGCGCTCCCGCGCGGCGCACGGTGGAGCGTCGTGTGGTCTGGTCAACGGGCATAGCGGAACCCCCCGAACTGCTGGACGGCGCCGGTGATCTCGTCGGCGGTGGCGGCCTGCTGGTCGCCGGGCATCGGCGCGGGGCCCGGTCGGCTGGCGTAGTCACTGAGCTTCCAGTCGCCGGCCGTCCAGCGGAGCGAGAGCGTCATGGTGAACCAGTTGGCGGTCACGGGCTGGACGGAGTGTTCACCGGCGAGGCCGGCGAGGCCGGAGCACCAGACCTCGATCTTCGCCTCGGCGTCGTTGTAGCCGGTCTGCTTGGTGCCGACGGGGACGGTGCGACTCACGAAGGTGAGGCCCTTCGGGGCGTGGCCCTGGGCGTCGAGACCGTAGCGGGCGGCGGTGTCGCCGCCGAAGCCCTGGTCCAGGCGGGTCTGGAGGGTGGGCAGGGCGGCCGGGTCGGCGATGGTGGTGACGATGGTGTGGCGGGTGTCGGCGCGGAACATGTCCGCGCCGCCGAGGGCGACCGCGTAGTTGGTGGCGGCGGACTGGGCGCCCTGGTCGGTGTGCGGGTAGCCGCTGGGGATGCCGTTGCTGGTGGTGCCGACGGGCTGGTCGCCGCTGGGGGCGGGGCCGGCGCCGGCGGGTGCGGTGGGGGTGGCGTGGTCGGAGGAGCGGGCGGTGCCGCCCGGGTCGGGCTTGCCGTGGTTGGCGATGGAGATCGCGACAACGAGCAGCGTGACGACGACGAGGACGGCCAGCAGGGTGCGGAGCGGTCGCGGCTGACGTCCGTTCAGCTGTGAGGAGGGCTGTTCGCCGACCGGTAGCCGCGTACGGGTGTGCGGCTGGTCGTCGGACAACGGCACGGCGGCCCTCCTGGTGCGGGGAGCCGGGCGGCTCCGGGGGCCCTCCGGCCGTGGGCGGGCGCGGACGGAGGGTGGGGACGGGGTGACTCGGGGCGGGCTCCGGGCGGTCCGGACGGGGACCGGGCTCGGACCGGCAGCAGGGCTACCGCTGTCCGATCGTCAGATCGCCATGCCGTAGACAATGGTGAACAGAGTGCCGAGTGATCCAATGATGAACACGCCGGTCAGCCCGGCGATGATCAGTCCCTTGCCCTGTTCCGCGCCGAAGCTGTCCCGCATGGCGGTCGCACCGATCCGCTGCTTGGCGGCGCCCCAGACGGCGAGGCCGAGGCAGACGAGGATGGCGACGGCCATGATGACCTCGACCATCACCCGGGCCTCCGACCCGAGGCTCGCGAACGGACCCCAGTCCGGGGCGATCCCGCCGATGATGGTGTCGATATTCGGCTTCTTTGGTGGGTCCTCGGCCGCCAGGTGGCCGATCGCGATGCTCTGCACGCTGCTCAGGTTCATTTCCATCTCACCGCCCGATCAGGCAAATTCAAGGGCCCTGACCCCGCCCGCGCGAAGGGTCGGTGCCTATTCTTGGCCAGATCTGATGTCGACTTGGCTACTTCTCGCGGATTGGTCGTGAGGCATCGGACACGTACGCGAGGATGTCCACCGTACGAAGGATAGCGCTCACTCTTTGTATCTCTGATGATTGCGGTGAGCAACGCCTTCCGGAACACTTCGACTGACGATTCGTCGGGATGGTGCTGATGGTACTCCGGAAGGCCGGTACGGCCGCCGCTGCGGCGGGAGTTGTCGGGATCGGGTTCGTCGGGCTGGTGACGATCGGGACGTACGCCGCGAGCGGGACGCCCCAGCAGACGGCCAATCGCGGGACGCTGTCGGCGGGTTCGGTGCCGGCGGCCTACCAGGGGGCGATCCAGAAGTGGGGCGCGCTCTGTCCGGAGATCTCCCCGCCGATGCTCGCGGCGCAGCTGTACCAGGAAAGCGGCTTCGATCCGCAGGCCCGTTCCGGTGTGGGGGCGTTGGGAATGGCCCAGTTCCTGCCGGGCACCTGGGACATCTACGGCGTCGACGCGAATGGCGACGGCAAGAAGGACATCTGGGACCCGGCCGACGCGATCGCCTCCGCGGCGAACTACGACTGCGCGCTGGCCAGGGACGTGGCCAAGGTCCCGGGGGACCGTCAGGACAACCTGCTGGCCGCGTACAACGCCGGCCCGTACGCGGTGGAGAAGTACAACGGCGTGCCCCCGTACAAGGAGACGCAGGGGTACGTGAAGAACATCAAGGCGCTGGCGCGCAGCTTCACGGCGCCGACCGCGCCGGTGGAGGTGTCGCAGCAGTCGGCGGGGGCGATCTACTTCGCGCAGACGAAGCTGGGCACGCCGTACCTGTGGGGAGGCGAGGGGCTGCCCTCGCAGAACGGGCGGTTCGACTGTTCGGGCCTCACCCAGGCGGCGTTCGAGACGGTGGGAATCACGCTGCCCCGGGTGGCCAACGACCAGTGGTACGCCGGGCCGCATCCCTCCCGGGACCAGCTGCGGCCGGGCGACCTGGTGTTCTTCGCGACGGACCTGAACGATCCGCGCAGCATCCACCACGTCGGGATCTACGTCGGCGGCGGCTACATGATCAACGCGCCGCACACCAACGCGGTGATCCGCTACGACAAGATCGACACCAAGGAGTACATCGGCGCGACCCGGGTCACCACCGACGGCGCCCAGGCGCTGCCGGTGCGCAACCTGGACGGGAGCATCACGGGCAAGGGCGGCATCGGCGGCGGCGCCACCCCGGACGCGCCCGCCACCCCCACCGCGACCACTGCGACCACTGCGGCAACCGTCCAGCAGGCCACTCCGCCGGCCGCCCCGCCCGCCGCGCCGAACGGGGCCCCTCCCGCCGCCGCCCACGCTGCCACGGCGCCCGCCGCAAGGCCCGTGACCCCGTCGGCGCCCGCCTCCGCGGCCCGTCCCGCGGGTCAACCGACCGCAAAACCCTGAGCCCCCGGCGGCCCGGCGTGTGAGTGCGCTGTGGACGCTGAGTCAAGTTTCCATAACCACGCGTTTACGTGGAACGCTGTGCACCGCTGATGACGTTTGGTCCGTTGGCCCCTCGTCAGCTCATCGCGCCGGGCGGGCCGCCCGGCCGGAACGTACAAGGTGCTGCAGCGGACCAGAAGGAGGTGCGGCGTGTCGACGCCGCTTGCCGACACGACCAACCCCGACCTCGGCCTGCTCTACGCCGTCAACGGGCTCGCCAAGAGCTCCCCGCCGTGGCTGGACCACCTGGTCTCGTGGATCGGCGAGTACGGCATCCTGATCGGCCTGGCGATGCTCGGCCTGGTCGGCTGGCTGCAGGCCAGACGCCGGCCGGACGCGCCGGTGGCGATCGCGGGACTGCTCTGGGTGCCGCTGTCGGTCGCCGTCGCCGAGCTGGCCAACCTGCCGATCGCCGCGATCGTGAACCGGCCGCGACCGTTCGTGGACCACGGCGGGCTGCTGGTCCTCGTGGACGGCAAGGCCGGCACGCACTCCTTCGTCAGCGACCACTCGACGATGACGATGGGCGTCGCGGTGTCGCTCTTCCTGGTGAACCGGCGGCTCGGCTGGATCGCCGGCGGGCTCGCCCTGCTGCAGGGCTTCTGCCGGATGTTCATGGGCGTCCACTACCCGACCGACGTGATCGGCGGCTACGCGCTCGCGACCGCCGTGGTGCTGCTGCTGGCGCCGATCGCGATGGCCGTCCTGGTGCCGCTCTGCCACGCGCTGACCCGCACCGCCGTCGCCCCGCTGATCCGGGCGCCCGAGCGCGGTGGCGCTCCGCGCGGGCGGCGGCGCGGCCGCGAGCGCGGGGCCGTCCGCACGGACGAGCAGCCGCCGGAGTCGGACCTGGCCGCCTGAGCGGTCAGCCGGATCCGGCGCCGGAGTCGGTGTCGGAGAGGTGGTCGGCACCCTCGCGGCGGGCCAGGTCGCGGGAGCGGCGGGCCGGGGCGTTCCAGCCGCAGCTGCACGTCGCGTAGGCGAAGGACCCGCGTTCGCTGATCGCAACGCGGTGCTCGGGCATCCGGGTGCCGGGCTCGGCCGGCAGCTCAGTGTGCACGTCGTTCACGGTAGCGCGCCGGGCACCCGGCGCGCGACGCCCTCCGCGCGCCCGGCCCCGCGTAACCATCCGCACCCCAACTCGTTTGCCCGGAAAGAGCTCTGCCCACCTGCTGGTGTCCGGCGGAGCAGTCGGGCCCGAGGGGGTTGTCGCGAGGATGAAGATGACCGACCAGCAGCGCAGCGGACGGCCGGGGCGCCGGCCGGTGCCGCACCTGCGCTCGGCGGCCGGGGCCGCCCTGCTCGCCGCCGCCCTGGCCGCACTGGCCGGCTGTTCGGGCGGGTCCGGCGGCGGCTCGGCCGATCAGAGCACCCCCGACCAGCTCGCCGCGGACCCGGTCACCGCCGTCCGCAACGCCGCCGACATCACCGGCCGCACCGGGTCGGCGCACGCCGCCACCGAGCTGACCACCGAGTCGAGCGACAAGAAGGCGGCCTTCTCCGGCACCGGCGGCTACGACTACGTGAAGCGGATCGGCCGCCTGGAGATCGCGGTGCCGCCCGGCGCGGCGACCACCGGCAAGATCGTCGAGGTGGTCCTGCCGGGCACGGTCTACCTGCAGAACAGCGGCGCCAAGGTGCCCGAGGGCAAGTGGGTCAAGCTGGACGTGCGCCAGCTGCCGGACGGCAACCTGGTGAGCAGCGGCGGCACCGACCCGGCCACCGCGGCGGGGGCGCTGCGCGGGGTGCAGAAGGCGGACGCGGTCGGCGTCGAGACGGTCGACGGGGTCGCGCTGCACCACTACCGCGGCACCCTGGACCTGTCGAAGGCGGCCGACGCGACCGGCGGCCGGGGCGGCGACGGCCTGCGGATGGGCGCCCAGACCTTCACCGTCAAGGACGTCCCCTACGACGCGTGGCTGGACGACCAGGGCCGGCTGCACAAGGTGGTCGAGGTCTTCACCTTCGCCGGGGTGGCCGGCTCGAAGGAGGCCAAGGACCAGGTGAAGGTCACGTCGACCACCTCGCTGACGGACTTCGGCAAGCCGGTGGAGGCGGCCGAGCCGGCGGCCTCGGACATCTTCGCCCTGAAGCCCACGGAGAGCCCGAAGTAGACGGACGGGGCAGCGCTCCGGCGCCGGGGCGCGTCGGGGCGCCGCCGGAGCGAGTGGCCGTCCGGGGAGCCGCGGTCACCCGTTTCGGCGGCGCGAGATGGCCCGTCCGTGCCATGTGGACGGGCTCCGAAGTGCCTAGGCTGGACGTCGGGTGGCTGCCGCCCGGGCTGGCGAGGCACTGAAGGGGTGGTGCAGGTGGTGTCGTCCACGGGTGGCCGCAGCAACGGCCACGACGACGCGGCCCTCGACGAGATCGAGCTGGCCGGCGAGCTGATGATCGCCGCGACGGCCAGCACCGGCGACCGGCTGCCGACCGAGCGGATCGACGAGGTGCTGCTCGACCGGCCCGAGCCCGGCCGGACGGACGCGGACCAATACATCGAGCGGGACCGGTAGACCGAGCGGGAGCGGTACACCGAGCGGGACCGGTGTGACGAGCGGGACCGGTGTGACGAGCGGGACCGGTGTGACGGGCGGGAGCGGTAGGGCCGCGGGCGGGCCCCCGGCCCCGACGAGCGGGTTCAGCTGCGCAGCAGCCGGCTGATCGCGGCGGTCGCCTCCGCCACCTTGGCGTCGAGCTCGGCGCCGCCCTGCTCGGCCGCGGCGGCGACGCAGTGCCGCAGGTGCTCCTCCAGCAGGGAGAGGGCGAAGGACTGCAGGGCCTTGGTGCTGGCCGACACCTGGGTGAGCACGTCGATGCAGTAGACGTCCTCGTCGACCATCCGCTGGAGCCCGCGGATCTGGCCCTCGATCCGGCGCAGCCGCTTGAGGTGGGCGTCCTTCTGTGCGCTGTAGCCGTGCGGGCCGTGACCGCCCTGGTGCGCGTCGGCGGCGGCCGGGGCGTGGTCGGCGTGCGGCTCGGTGCCGGGCGCGTCGTCCGGCTCGGTGCGCGCTTGCGTCGTGGTCATCGGCCCGCCTTCGTCTGGATGCCTGGTGGCTGCGTCGGCCACCAGTGTCCAACACCGGGACCCTCCGTGGTGTTCCGACGACCGGACCGGGCCCGGCGGGGCCCGGCCGACGGGGGTTCCGGACGCCCCCGGGCGGGCCGTCGGCGGGTTCGCCCGTCTGGGCGGCGCCCCGGTCTTCCGTACGCAGGACGAGGGCAATCCGGGCGAGGTTCCGTCAGACTGGGGGCTCACGTCCGCACATGGAAGTGCGCTCCGGGGTCGCCGGTGCGGCAGCCGAACGGAAGGGGAGGTTCCGCCTCCTGCCCAACCACCCCGTTTGCGTGATTGCGCTTGGTTGCACCTAGCATCGTTCAGTCCCTACCCCGCACATCGGAGATTTCCGTGCGTTTTAGCCTGACCCCGAAGGAGACGAGCTTCTACGACATGTTCGCCGCCGCCGCGGAGAACCTCGTCGTCGGTTCGAAGCTCCTGCTGGAACTGCTGGGATCAGACGTGTCGGCCCGCGCGGAGATCGTCGAGCGCATGCGCGCCGCCGAGCACGCCGGGGACGACACCACCCATGCCGTCTTCCACCAGCTGAACTCGTCCTTCATCACGCCCTTCGACCGCGAGGACATCTACAGCCTCGCCTCGTCGCTGGACGACATCATGGACTTCATGGAGGAGGCCGTCGACCTGGTCGTCCTCTACGACATCCAGACCCTGCCGAAGGGCATCGAGCAGCAGATCGAGGTGCTCGCCCGGGCCGCCGAGCTCACCGCCGCCGCGATGCCGAACCTGCGCACCATGTCGAACCTCACCGAGTACTGGATCGAGGTCAACCGCCTGGAGAACCAGGCCGACCAGATCCACCGCAAGCTGCTCGCCCACCTGTTCTCCGGTCAGTACGACGCCATCGAGGTGCTCAAGCTCAAGCAGGTCGTGGACGTCCTTGAGGAGGCGGCGGACGCCTTCGAGCACGTCGCCAACACGGTGGAGACCATCGCCGTCAAGGAGTCCTGACCCCCGTGGACATGGCTGCTCTCATCGCCGTCATCGGCGTTGCGTTCTTCTTCACGTACACCAACGGCTTCCACGACTCGGCGAACGCGATCGCCACGTCGGTCTCCACGCGGGCGTTGACCCCGCGGGCCGCGCTCGCGATGGCCGCCGTGATGAACCTGGCCGGCGCCTTCCTCGGCAGCGGTGTCGCGCACACCGTCTCCAAGGGGATCATCGAGACCCCGACCGGCGACAAGGGCATGGTGATCCTCTTCGCCGCCCTGATCGGCGCGATCGCGTGGAACCTGATCACCTGGTACTTCGGCCTGCCCTCCTCCTCGTCGCACGCGCTGTTCGGCGGCATGGTCGGCGCGGCGCTGGCCGGCGGGATCGACGTGATCTGGAGCGGCGTCCTCGACAAGATCGTCATCCCGATGATCGTCTCTCCGGTGGTCGGCCTGATCGGCGGCTTCCTGGTGATGCTGGCGATCCTGTGGATCTTCCGGCGGGCCAACCCGCACCGCGCCAAGCGCAACTTCCGGGTCGCGCAGACCGCCTCGGCCGCCGCGATGGCGCTGGCGCACGGTCTGCAGGACGCGCAGAAGACCATGGGCATCGTGGTCATGGCGCTCACCATCTCGGGCCACCAGACCACCGGCGAGATCCCGGTCTGGGTGAAGATCTCCTGCGCCACGATGCTCTCGCTGGGCACCTACGCGGGCGGCTGGCGGATCATGCGGACCCTCGGCCGCAAGATCATCGAGCTGGACCCGCCGCAGGGCTTCGCGGCCGAGGCCACCGCCTCGGCGATCATGTACATCACGTCGTTCGTCTTCAAGGCGCCGATCTCCACCACCCACGTGATCACCGCGGCGATCATGGGCGCGGGGGCCACCAAGCGGGTCCGCGCGGTGCGCTGGGGCGTCGCCAAGAACATCGTGCTCGGCTGGTTCATCACGATGCCGGCGGCCGCCCTCGTCGCGGCGCTGGTGTACTGGTTCGTCCACCTGTTCTGGGGCTAGCCCCCGGCCGGCCCGCACAACCGCCGGCCCGTGGAGAACTGACAGGGCCCGCCCCCACATCTCGGGGGCGGGCCCTTTTCATGCTCCGCGGCGGCACCGCCATGCAGCACCGTGGAGCAGCTCGGTCTCCGGGGCGCCGGGGTTTAGCCGAAGCGGCCGGAGATGTAGTCCTCGGTCGCCTGGACCGAGGGGTTGGAGAAGATCCGCTGGGTGTCGTCCAGCTCGACCAGCTTGCCCGGCTGGCCGACGCCGGCCAGGTTGAAGAAGGCGGTGCGGTCGCTGACGCGGGCCGCCTGCTGCATGTTGTGGGTCACGATGACGATGGTGAACTGGGACTTCAGCTCGCCGATCAGGTCCTCGATGGCCAGGGTGGAGATCGGGTCGAGCGCCGAGCAGGGCTCGTCCATCAGCAGGACCTGGGGCTCGACCGCGATGGCGCGGGCGATGCACAGGCGCTGCTGCTGACCGCCGGAGAGGCCGGCGCCCGGCTTGCCCAGCCGGTTGTGGACCTCGTTCCAGAGGTTGGCGCCCTTGAGCGAGCGCTCCACGACCTCGTCCAGGACGGCCTTCTTCTTCACGCCGGCGAGGCGCAGGCCGGCGACCACGTTGTCGTAGATCGACATGGTCGGGAACGGGTTCGGCCGCTGGAACACCATGCCGACCGAGCGGCGCACGGCGACCGGGTCGACGTTGGAGGCGTAGAGGTTCTCGTCGTCCAGGAGCACCTTGCCCTCGACGCGGGCGCCCGGGATCACCTCGTGCATCCGGTTGAGGGTGCGGAGGAAGGTGGACTTGCCGCAGCCCGAGGGGCCGATGAAGGCGGTCACCGAGCGGGGCTCGATGCTCATCGAGATGTCCTCGATGGCCTTGGTGGAGCCATAGTAGGCCGACAGTCCGCTGACGTCGATGCGCTTGGCCATGATCGTTGCTTCTCTCGTCTGTCTTCGTCAGTCGGTCGCTCAGTGTCCGGCCTTGGGCGAGCGCCAGCGTGCGATGCCCCGGGCGATGAGGTTGAGCCCCATCACGAAGGCGATCAGCACGAGCGCGGCGCCCCAGGCGCGGGCGTAGCCGAAGTCGTTGTTGACCAGGGAGTACTGCTGCCAGATGTACATCGGCAGGGACTGCTGCGGTCCGTCGAACGGGTTGCTGTTGATGTAGTCGGCACCGAACACCAGCATCAGCACCGGGGCGGTCTCACCCGTGATGCGGGCGACCGCGAGCATCACACCGGTGGTGATGCCGCCGATCGCGGTGGGCAGGACGATCCGCAGGATGGTCTTCCACTTCGGCACGCCGAGCGCGTACGACGCCTCGCGCAGCTCGTTCGGGACGAGCTTGAGCATCTCCTCGGTGGAGCGGACCACGACCGGCATCATCAGGATGGCCAGCGCGAGGCTGCCGGAGAAGCCGGAGTAGCCGAAGCCGAGGGCGAGGTTCCAGAGCGACAGGATGAACAGACCGGCGACGATCGACGGCACGCCCGTCATGACGTCGACGAAGAAGGTGACGACCTTGGCGAGCTTGCCGCGGCCGTACTCCACCAGGTAGACGGCGGTGAGCAGGCCGATCGGGGCGGCCATCGCGGTGGCCAGGCCGACCTGCTCCAGGGTGCCGATCAGCGCGTGGTAGATGCCGCCGCCCGGGCCGGACGAGATGACGCCCTTCATGGAGTGGCTCAGGAAGTACCCGTTCACCACGCCGATGCCCTGCTGGATCGTGTAGACGGTCAGCGCGACCAGCGGCACGACGGCGAGGATGAAGGCGACCCAGACCACCGAGGTGGCGAAGCGGTCCTTGGCCTGGCGGCGGCCCTCGACCCGGGCCGAGAGGATGTAGCTGATCAGGACGAACAGGAGCGCCGAGATCAGGCCCCACTGCAGGTGGCTGGCCAGGCCGCCGACGGCGCCGATGGTGCAGCCGAGGGCGATCGAGCCCACCGCGACGGCGGGCGGGGCCCACTTGGGCAAGCGGTTGGCGGTCAGCGCCCGGCTGAGCGGGAGCGCGTCCGCCGGAACAGTCGTGGTAGCGCTCATGCGGCCTTCCTCGCTTCGCTCGTCAGGGCGCACGAGCGCAGCCCGCACCCCTTGTTGGTTCGCTCGCTACGCTCACTCATGCCGAGTACTCCTTGCGGCGGGCGACGATCAGCCGCGCGGCACCGTTCACCAGCAGGGTGATCACGAACAGGACGAGGCCGGAGGCCATCAGGGCGTTGCGGCCGTTGTCGCCGGCCTCGGCGAACTTCAGCGCGATGTTCTGCGCGAAGGTGCCGCCGCCCGGGTCGAGGATGTGCAGCGACAGGACGCTGTTGGAGGACAGCACCACCGCGACGGCGATGGTCTCGCCGAGCGCGCGGCCGAGGCCGAGCATCGAGGCCGAGATGATGCCGGGGCGGCCGAAGGGCAGCACCGCGGTGCGGATCATCTCCCAGCGGGTCGCGCCGAGCGCGAGGGCCGCCTCCTCGTGCATCCGCGGCGTCTGGCGGAACACCTCGCGGGAGACCGCGGTGATGATCGGCAGGATCATGATCGCGAGCAGGATGCCGACGGTGAACAGGTTGCGCGGGGTGGTGCCGGTCTTGGTCTGGTCGAAGATGTACGTCCAGCCGAGGTACTCGTTGAGCCAGCTGGTCAGACCGTCCATGTGCGGCACCAGGAACAGCGCGCCCCAGAGGCCGTAGACGATGCTCGGGACGGCCGCCAGCAGGTCCACCAGGTAGGCGAACGGCTGGGCGATCCGGCGCGGCGCGTAGTGCGAGATGAACAGCGCGATCCCGATCGCGACCGGGACGGCGATCGCCATGGCGATGAGCGCGCTCACGATCGTGCCGAACGCGAGGACGGCGATGCCGAAGACCGGCTTCGGGGCGTCCGGCGTCCACTCGAAGGTGGTGAGGAAGTTGCCGTCGTTCTTGCTGAGCGCGAGGCCGGAGCGCCAGGCCAGGAAGCCGGCGATGGCGCCCATCACGACCAGCAGGAGGATGCCCGAGCCCCGGGCGAGGTTCATGAAGATCTTGTCGCCGACGCGGCTGTCGCGCGGTCGGCGTTCCCTGCCTCGCGGCGCGGCAGGGGAGGATGAAGTCATTGGTCTACTCCGGTCTGGTGGCGCCGCCCCGGGAGGGGCGGCACCATGGCGGCGGTGCCCCGGACGTGGTGCTGGGTCGGGCGTTCCGGTGGGACGGCCCCGGCCCCCCTCGCTCACGGGGCCGCCCCACCGGTGGTCCTGCTGGGTCAGGCCAGGGTCGGGATGACGGCGTTGAGCTTGTCGGTGAGCTCCTTCGGCAGCGGGACGTAGCCCTTCTCGCCGATCGCCTTCTGGCCCGCGTCGCTGGCGGTGTAGGTCAGGAAGGCCTTCAGCGTGTCGAGCGTGTCGGCCTTGTTGCCCTTGTCGCAGACGATCTCGTAGGTGACCAGGACCAGCGGGTAGGAGTTCTCGTCCTTGGTCGCGTAGTCGAGCTTCAGCGTCAGGTCGCTGCCGGTGCCGGTGATCTTCGCCTTGGCGAAGGTGTTGGCGGCGTTCTCGGCGGTCGCGGCGACCGGCTTGGCGGCGCCGGTGTTGATCGCGGCGCTCTTCAGGCTGTTGGTCTGCGCGAAGGAGAGCTCGACGTAGCCGATCGAGTTCTTGACCTGCTTGATCTGGGCCGCGACGCCGGCGCTGCCGTTGGCGGACTGGCCACCCTTGCCGGCCCAGGTCTTGGCGGCCGGGTAGGACCAGGCGCCACCGCCGGCCGCGGCGAAGTAGTGGGTCAGGTTGTCGGTGGTGCCGGAGTCGTCCGAGCGGTGGAAGGACTGGATGTCGGTGTCCGGCAGCTTGGCGCCCGGGTTGAGGGCGGCGATCGCCGGGTCGTTCCACTTGGTGATCTGCGAGTCGAAGATCTTGGCGGCGGTGGGGCCGTCCAGGACCAGGTTGTCGACACCGTCGACGTTGTAGACCAGCGAGATCAGGCCCGCGGCCATCGGCAGGTCGATGCCCTGGCCACCGGTGCAGACCGCCTTGGAGGCGTCGACCTCGGCCGGCTTCAGGGCCGAGTCGGAGCCGGCGAACTGGATCTTGCCCTGGGTGAACTGCTGGACGCCCGCGCCGGAGCCGCCACCGCTGTAGTTGACCGTGGCGCCGGAGCAGGCCGCACCGAAGGCGGTCTTCCACACGTCGACGGCGTTGCCCTGCGCGGTGGAACCGGCGGCGAGGAGGGCGGTGGGCTTGCTGCCACAGTTGATCGAGGCCGCGGCGGCGGAACCCGAGGAGCCCGAACCACCGGCGGTCGTGTTGTTGTTGTCCGAGCCGCACGCGGCGAGCGACAGCGAGCTGACGAGCGCCATGGCACCGATCGCGAGGGCCTTGGTGCGGCCGTTCCGCTGGAGCTTCACTGGGTGTCCCTTTCTGTGGCATTGCCCGGCGCGCGGGCCGTGCGATACGGCGGAGCGCGGGTTTTGCTGTGGTCCGGGGCCCGTCCGGCCCTCCGGTAGTCCCGAAGTTAGGCCGGGGAAGTGACACGACAGCCGGTCGCAAGTGAACGGGGAGTGAACCTCGAACGGATGACAGGAAACTAGGTCAGGTAGTAACGGTTGCGTCACGGCAAGAACTCGGGAAGATCACTTCCATCGTTCCGCTACCAACGGAAGCCGTGCGTCCGCACCGGCTTCGCCCCCAGGATCTCCAGCAGGGCGTCGACCAGCAACCGGTCGCGGTCGTGGGTCAGCCGGACGCGGGCCTTCCCCGCCGGGAGCCACTCCAGCCGGTCCACTTCGCGGTTCGGCCGGAACGCCCCCGTGGTCGGCACCGCCGCCCAGTAGCGGACCTCCTTCGGACGGCCCTGCACCGGGTAGTGCTGCGCGGGCAGCTCGGGACCGAGCACACAGCCGAACCCGGTCTCCTCGCGCACCTCGCGCACCGCCGCCTCGGCCATGCCCTCGCCCGGGTCGAGCTTGCCCTTGGGCATGCTCCAGTCGTCGTACTTGGGCCGGTGGATCAAGGCGATCCGGGGCCGTCCCAGCCGGCCGCTCTTCTTGGGCCGGCCGGGCAGCCACAGCACCGCGCCCGCGGCGAGGATCACCGGGGCGTGCTCCGCCTGGCCGGTGCTCAGCCGATCGCGCAATTCATGCCGTCCGTGGTGCGGGGGAATGCCCCCAGCCCTCGGCAGGGGGGACCTCCAGCCAGCCGTCCAGGCCTGGCGGGAGTTCGGGCCACCGGCGGCCGAAGGCGTACCGCGCCGCCTCGACCTCCAGTCGTTGATCAGCATGCACCACGCCCAGTACGTAGGCGGTGGCGGGGGTGATCCGCGGCGTGCGCGCCGCCGTCGCCGCGGTGACCGCCGCGTCGGCCGCCTCCTGGTGGCGGCCCAGCACGTCGTCCAGCTCGTCCAGCTCCACGGACGGGCGGCCGCACACCTCCAGCGCGTAGCGGGCCCGCTTCACCAGGATCCGCATCCGCGCCCACGGCTCGTCGTCTGCGGCCAGCGCGGTGTCCGCGTCCACCGCGCCACGGGCCTGCGGAACGGCGCCCAGCCGGCGCAGCCCGTTCCCGCCGTACGGCGTGGCGGCGCGCTGGAGCGGCAGCTGGGCGGCGCTCGCGGTCAGCGCGGTGAACGCGGCGGCCGCCTGCGGCAGCAGCACCGCGCCGGCCCGCGCGTTCGCCGACTCCAGCAGCGGCGCCTCGCCGACCAGCAGCGTCATCCGGTCCGCCAGCGCGTGCAGCCGGGCCGACCGCAACTCCTGGAGCACGCTGGAGTGCGCCCTCGTCCGGGCCAGCGTCAGCTGCCGGTCCAGCAGCGCCCGCGCCTTCGGCGCGCCGGCGTGCCCGGCCAGCATGCCGGTCCCGTCCGGGTCCGAGCCGCTCAGCGAGTCGAGCGCGCCCAGCAGCCGGGCGGAGCGGCGGACGTACCCGGGCTCCAGCGCGAGCAGGTTGAGCAGCCAGCGCAGCTCGGTGCGGGACTCCTGCGCCCAGGTCTGCTCGAAGACGCTGCCGAAGGTGTGCAGCAGCCCGCCGATCCGCCGCACGGCACGCAGCAGGTCGGCCGTGCCGGCCGCCGGCACGGCCGCCGTGCCCGGTCTGGCGCCGACCTCCCCCACCGCCAGCGGCAGGGCGCGCAGGAACGCGCCGGCCTGGGCGGTGAGATGGCTGGAGAGGATGTCCCCGGCGGTCGCGGTGGAGGCCGCCCGGGCCGTCATCGGCGCTTCGGTCATGGCGTGGTAGATCCCCGTTCCCCCGGGTCCGTCCCCCGGGGCTGGTGGCCGACCGCCGGAGCCTGTCCCCTGCCGGCTCCGGCGGCTCGCATCAGTGGTCGCGTCAGCGGGAGGTGGCGGCCCGGCGGCGCTGGCGCGAGTCGATCAACAGGTCCTGGACGTGCCGCAGCGGCTTGCCCTCGGCGTCCTGCGAGTGGCGGGTCCAGGCGCCGTCCGGGCCGAGGTGCCAGGACTCGGTCTCGTCCGACACCCCGAGGTCGAGCAGCCCGGACAGCTCGGCGCGGTGCGCGGGATCGGTGATCCGCATCAGCGCCTCGATCCGGCGGTCCAGGTTGCGGTGCATCATGTCGGCGCTGCCGATCCAGACCTCCGGATCGCCGTTGTTGCCGAACACGAAGAGGCGGGAGTGTTCGAGGAAGCGGCCGAGCACGCTGCGGACCCGGATGTTCTCGCTCAGCCCCGGCACCCCAGGACGGATCGCGCAGATCCCGCGGACCCACACGTCCACCGGCACGCCGGCCTGCGAGGCCCGGTACAGCGCGTCGATCAGGGCCTCGTCGACGATCGAGTTGACCTTGAGCTTCACGTAGGCCGGACGGCCCGCGCGGTGGTGGGCGATCTCGTTGTGGATCCGGGCGACCAGGCCGTCGCGCAGACCGCGCGGGGCGGTCAGCAGACGGCGGTAGGACTCGCGGCGCGAGTAGCCGGACAGGCGGTTGAAGAGGTCCGAGAGGTCGGCCCCGACCTGCGGGTCCGAGGTGAGCAGCCCGAGGTCCTCGTAGAGCCGGGCGGTCTTCGGGTGGTAGTTGCCGGTTCCCACGTGCGAGTAGCGCCGCAGGGTGTCGCCCTCCTGACGGACCACCAGCGACAGCTTGCAGTGCGTCTTCAGGCCGACCAGGCCGTAGACGACGTGGCAGCCGGACTCCTCCAGCTTGCGGGCCCACTTGATGTTGGCCTGCTCGTCGAAGCGCGCCTTGATCTCGACCAGGACCAGCACCTGCTTGCCCGACTCCGCCGCGTCGATCAGCGCGTCGACGATCGGCGAGTCACCCGAGGTGCGGTACAGCGTCTGCTTGATCGCCAGCACGTCCGGGTCGGCCGCGGCCTGCTCCAGGAAGGCCTGCACCGAGGTGGAGAAGCTGTCGTACGGGTGGTGCAGGAGGACGTCCCGCTCGCGCATCGCGGCGAAGATGTCCGGCTGGGAGGCCGACTCGACGTCGGTCAGCCCGCGGGCCGTGCCCGCCACGAACTTCGGGTACTTGAGCTCCGGGCGGTCCAGCTCGGCGATCCCGAACAGGCCGGTCAGGTCGAGCGGGCCGGGCAGCGGAAAGACCTCCGCCTCGGTGATGTTCAGCTCCCGCACCAGCAGGTCCAGGATGTAGGGGTCGATCGACTCCTCGACCTCCAGCCGCACCGGCGGGCCGAAGCGCCGCCGCATCAGCTCCTTCTCCAGGGCCTTGAGGATGTTCTCGGTGTCGTCCTCCTCCACCTCCAGGTCCTCGTTGCGGGTGACCCGGAACGCGTGGTGCGCGAGCACCTCCATGCCCGGGAACAGCTCCTCCAGGTGCGCGCCCATCACGTCCTCCAGGGGGACGTAACGCTGGGGCGAGGCCTCCAGGAAACGGGCGAGCGACTGCGGGACCTTCACGCGGGCGAAGTGCTTGTGCCCGGACACCGGGTTGCGCACCACCACGGCGAGGTTCAGGGACAGCCCCGATATGTACGGGAAGGGGTGCGCCGGGTCGACCGCCAGCGGGGTCAGGACCGGGAAGATCTTCTGCCGGAAGAGCGTGTGCAGGCGGGCCTGCTCCTTCTCCGCCAGCTCCGGCCAGCGGACCACCTCGATGCCCTCGGTGGCGAGGTCCGGCAGCACCTCTTGCTGGAACGCGGCGGCATGGCGGGCCATCAGCTCGCGCGAGCGCGTCCAGATCAGGTCGAGCACCTCGCGCGGCTGGAGGCCGGAGGCGCTGCGCTGGGCGACGCCGGTGGCGATCCGGCGCTTGAGGCCGGCCACCCGGACCATGAAGAACTCGTCCAGGTTGCTCGCGAAGATGGCGAGGAACTTGGCCCGCTCCAGCAGCGGGATCTTCGGGTCCTCGGCGAGCTCCAGGACCCGCTCGTTGAACGCGAGCCAGCTCCGCTCGCGGTCCAGGAACCGGCCCTGCGGAAGCTCCTCGAAGTCCTGCTCGTCCACCGTCGACGGCTCCGGCGGCAGACCGAGCGCGTTCGACATCAGGGCCGGTGGGGACAGTGGGGCAGAGACGGGGCGAGGGATGCTCATGGGTTCCAGCTCCTCCAGCAGCAGGACGGCGTCCGAACGCGAATGGCTCTGCGGGCCGTCGTCATCGCCCGGCGCCCACGCCCACCCACCCGGCGCGGTCCGTACAGCACCGGCCGCCGTGGTACGGCCGACGCTGCACGAGCGAGACACTACGGACTTCATCCTGTGATCTTCGCGGCAACAATTGAATCCACGGTAAACACCGCATGGCCAGGAGGAAAGCTGAGTCGGTCGGGGCCGGGGCTGCGGTGCCCCGTGCCTTGCCCCGACCGGCTGTTGCGGCTAGACCGCCCGGTCCGCCCGGTACTCGACGCGGTACATGAGGTCCACCTCGTGCACGGTGAATCCCAGTCGTTCATATACCCGCACGGCGGCCGGATTGTCGGCGTCGACGTAGAGAAGTACGGTCTCCAGTCCACGCTCGCCGGGGCCTGAGCCGGTCAGGTGACGCAGGCCCGCCGCGGTCAGCGCGCGGCCCAGGCCGCTGCCCTGCTCGGCCGGGTCCACCCCGACGACGTACACCTCGCCGAGGGCCGGCTCGGTGGCGGTGGCCCCGTGCACCTTGGTCCAGTGGAAGCCGACGACCTTGCCCTCGCGGGTGGCCAGGAAGAAGCCCGCCGGGTCGAACCAGGGCTCGGCCAGCCGGTCCGCCAGGTCGCGCTCGGTCCAGGCACCCTGCTCGGGGTGGTGGGCGAAGGCGAGGGCGTTGAGCCGCAGCCACTCGGCGTCGTCCTCACCCGGGCGGAAGGTCCGCAGCTTGACGCCCTCGGGGAGCGGGACGGTCTCGGTCTGCTCACCCGTGCGGCGCATCTGCCGCAGCTCGCGGACCAGCTCGGCGCCGTACCGGTCGGCCAGGTGGCGGGCGGCGGGGTGGCCGCCGTGCACCCAGAAGTCGACGGCGTCGCGGCCGGCCCGGTGGGCCTCCGCCAGCACGGCGTCCACCAGGGGGCGGGCCAGGCCGCGGCCTCGGGCGGCGGGGGCGACGACGAGTTCGGCGGCGGGGTTGGCGTGGGCCCCGGGAGCCGTGTCCTGGGGGATCTCCAGCTGGCCGTAGGCCACGACGGCGGCTTCGGCGCTCTCGACGGCCTTGGCGTTCTCGTTGGCCTCCTCGGCTTGAGCGGCTTCGTGGGCTACGTCGGCTTCGAGGAGGTGGATGACACCGGGGCGGGGCGTCTCCGAGGAACGCAGCCGGAGCCGGCCCTGCTCGGACACGGCCGCCCGACCGTCGACCGCCTGGGCGTCCGCCAGCACGCGCAGGGCGCCGTCACGCTGCCCGAGCCGGAGCACACTGTCCGCGATGACCGCTGTCTGTTCGTCCATGGACTGACAATACGTCACCGGGCACGACTGCTCCCGGGAATGCGAAAAGCCCCTGATCCGAATGGATCAGGGGCTTTTCTTGAATGATTGTTCGGCGGCGTCCTACTCTCCCACAGGGTCCCCCCTGCAGTACC
>NZ_JBHWGV010000106.1:0-31646 GCF_042732955.1 Kitasatospora sp. NPDC059747
GCGCGCGGGGGGCGCGGGGGCGCGCGCCGCCGCCCCGCCCCGCGCCCCCCCCGCCCGGCCCGCGCCCCCCCGCCCCCCGGCCGGACGCCGTTCGGGTCGGTTACGTGCGGGCGAGGACGGCGGCGAGGGCCGCGAGGTCGGTGTCGGTGGTGGCCAGGACCACCAGGGGAGCGGTCGCGGCCGGGCCGAGGCGGGCGATCTCGCACGCGATGAGGCCGTTTCCGGCGGTGGCGACCAGGGCGACCGGCGCGCGGGACTCCAGCAGCGGGGCCAGCAGCGGGCGGTAGGCGGCGGGTGGTGCGTCGTCGTGCACCGGGCGCAGCACGGCGAGGGCCTGCGGGCCGGGCCAGGTGCGGGCGGTGGCGGGGAAGCGGGCGTCCGGTGTGCCGGGCGGGGGCAGCAGGAGCACCCAGCCGGCGCCGGGGCGGGTGGCCCGGCGCAGGACATCGAGGTGGACGGTTTCCGGCGGCCCGGTCGGCCCGGTCGGCCCGGTCGGCCCGGTCGGAGCGGGGTCGGAGGGACCGCCCGGGTGCGGGACCGGGTGGCCGGCGAGGGTGGTGCGGAGGAGCTCGGTGGTGGCGAGGCCGCTCGGGAGGTCGGGGAAGCTGCGCAGCAGGTGTGCGCTCTGGCTGAGGAGTTCGGTCGCGTCCCGGTCGGCGAGCAGGGCGCGGTCGTGGACGGTGGTGAGGACGAGCCCGCCCGTCGCGTCGTAGTGCGCGGTGAGCGTGATCGGGTACGACGTGAAGGTGCCGGCGGGGGTGGGGGTGTCGACGTGGATGCCGTGGGCCGCCAGGCCGGTGTCCAGCCGGGGGTGGTGCGGCGCGAGCGGCAGGTGTTCCAGGACGATGAGGCTCTGCGGGCGCCGGCCGGGTGGCGTGCCGTTCCACCGGTGCGCCTGGCCGGGGGAGACCCACTCGTAGGAGGAGAGGTCGAGCACTCCGTCCCGCAGGGCCGCGAGGAGCTGCGGGACGGTCGTGCTCGGGTGTACTCGGACGGTGATCGGCAGCGGGGTGCGCAGGGCGCCGGGGAGCCGGTCGATGCCGTCCAGCGGGATCCCGCGGCCCGAGAGCGTCACGGCGAACCCGACCCGGACGGCCCGCGGGGCCACGCGCGGGTCCGGCTCCTGCGCGGCGCGGTACAGCAGCAGGGCCCACGCGGCCTGGAGGGCGCTGCTCTCGCCCGCGCCCCAGGCGGCGGCCCAGCCGCGCAGCCGCACCGCCTCGTACGGGGTGAGGCGGCGCCGGGCCCGTCCGCTGCCGCGGCCGTGGGCGATGTGGCCGGCCGGGACGACGACGGCGGCGGCGGCGGGCCGGGTGGACCAGAACTGCCGGGCGGGGCCGGTGTCCTGGGCGCCGAGCCAGCGGGCGTGGTCGCGGAGGTCCGGGCGGCGCTCGCCGCCGGGGAGGGTGCCGCCGGTCAGGTAGGCGCGGTAGAAGGACTGGAGGAGCAGGCGCACGCTCCAGCCGTCCAGCATGGCGTGGTGATAGGTGAGCAGCACGCGGGTGACGAGGCCCTCGTCGGACGGGCCGGTGTCGACCAGCGTGGCGCGCAGCAGGGCGGGCCGGCGCAGGTCGAAGCCGCGCCGGCGGTCGGCGTCCAGGAGCTCCTCCCAGCCGGGCGCGCCGGACGGGTTGCGGGTCACCTCGGGGACGGCGCGGTCGTGGAGGACGATCCACGGGTCGTCGTGCGCGTCCTCCGGCCAGTCGAACGCGGCCCGCAGGACGAGCTCGTGGTCGAAGACGGACTGCCAGGCGGCGGTGAACCGGTCGGTGTCCAGCGGGCCGTGCCAGTTCCAGGACAGCTGCTCGACGTGCCGCCCGCCGTGGTCGGCCCCGCCGGTCGCGTCGCGCAGGAGCTCGCGCTGGAGGGCGCTGGTGGGGACGGTCACCGGCGCCGGCGGGTGGGAGAGCGCGGAGCGCAGTTCCTCCAGGACGCCGAGGGTGCGGGCGGGCGGCCCGGCGGGCGGTCCGGCGGAGAGCCCCCGGGGCGCGCCCGGGGCCCCGCCCCGCCCGGCGCGCCCCCCCCGCCCCGGGGGGGGGGGGGGGGGGGCGGCGGGCCCCCCCCCCCCCCCCCCGCGGGGGGGGGGGGGGGGGGCGCCGGGCGGTCTCTCCCCCCCCCGCCCCGGCGGCCCGCGCCGGGCCGCCCGACCAGGACGGCGCGCACGCGCGGCCCGTGCGCGAGGCTGCGGCCGAGCTCGGCGAGGACGCCGTCGAGCCCGTCCGGGCCGGCGGCCTCGCGCTCCCACAGGACGTCCGGTCCCGCGCCGGGTTCGACGGCGCGCAGGGCCGTGCGCAACACGGTGCCGGCGTAGGGCTGGTAGAGCTCGACGAGGTGGAACTCGGCGGCCCGGCGCGGCGGTTGCCGCTCCTCGGGTGCCGGGGGGCGCCACTGCCGGGTGGCGGTGCGGGCCAGTGCGGCGGTGACCGAGCCGGCGTCGAGGCGCCGCGGCGGTCGCCGGGCGGGCAGGCAGGGCGGCGGCTCCGGGGTGCCGGCGACGAACAAGGTGACCGGTGCGCTGGCGAACTGACGTGTCGTCATCATTGATCAGCGGGCACCTGGCCCGGGTCCTTTCCGTCGGTGGCCGTGCGGGGGAGGGGCTCGGGGCCTGCCTACTGCGTGGCGAGGCCGCCGCAGACGTTGAGGGCCTGGGCCGTGATGCTCGCGGCCGTGGCGGTGGTGAGGTAGCCGGCCAGGGCGGCGACCTCCTCGGGGGTGGTGTAGCGCCCGAGCGGGATCTGGGTCTGGAAGTGCTGGAGGATCGTCTCGGGCGTCGTGTTGTAGGCGGTCGCGTACTCGTGGTGGATGCGGGTGGTGTTGGGGGTGTGCACGTAGCCGGGGCAGATCGCGTTGACGGTGGTGCCGGTGGGGGCGAGCTCCTTGGCGAGGGCCTTCGTGAAGCCGATGACGGCGTGCTTGCTCGCGGTGTAGGGCGCGCCGAGGGTGACGGGCTGCTTCCCGGCGGTGGAGGCGATGTTGATGATGCGCGGGTGGGCCGTGGCGGTGATGTGCCCGTGTCTGAGGGTCTCGCGGGTGACGAGGAAGACGGCGTTCAGGTTGGTGTCGATGACGTCGTACCAGAGGTCGTCGGTGGTCGTCGCGGTGGGGCCGCCGCCGGTGCGGCCGGCGTTGTTGACGAGGACGGTGATGGGCCCGTGGCGGTCCACGGCGTCCTGGACGAGCCTGGTGACCTGGGCCGGGTCGCGGACGTCGCAGGGGGCGCCGTCGGCCTCGATGCCCTCCTCGCGGAGCGTGCCGAGGGTGTCGGTGATGTCCTGGGCCGTGCGCGCGCAGATGTGGACGCGGTGACCGCGGTTGCCCAGCTCGCGGGCGATGGCGAGGCCGATTCCGCGCGTCCCGCCGGTGATGAGGGCGAGGGGTTTGCCGGATGTGGGCGTCATGGCGGGTCCTGGGTGAGGAGGGTGTGGGTGCTCAGGCCGGATACAGGTTGTAGGTCGTCGGGTGGAGGCTGGTGGCGGGCGTGTTGAGCGTGGGGTCGAGCGTGAGGATCGCGTGGTGCAGGTGCTGGAGGTGGGGCGAGGGCTGGATGCCGAGCTCGGCGGTGAGGCGGTGGCGCAGGTGGTGGTACGTGGTGAGCGCGGTGGTCTGCCGCCCGGCCCGGTAGAGGGCGACCATCGCCTGGGCGTGCAGGCCCTCGTGGTGCGGGTGCTGGTGGGTGAGGTGGGTGAGTTCGGGGATCAGCTCGTTGTGCCGGCCCAGGCGTAGGTCGGTGTCGATGCGGCGTTCGAGGGTGACCAGGCGGCTCTCCTCCAGCCGGATGATCTCGGTGCTGAGGATCGGTCCCGGAGTGATGTCGACGAGCGCGGGGCCGTTCCACAGCGCGAGGGCCTCGTGGAAGCGGGCGTTGGCGTCCAGGTCGTGGCCGCGGTTGAAGGCCTCCTGGCCGCGCGTGGTGAGGTCGTTGTACGCCTGGAGGTCGAGGGCGTGGCGGGCGGGGTCGGCGGGCGGGAGGGTGAGCTGGTAGCCGCAGTGTCTGGTGGTCAGGACGTCCTTGGCGGTGGTGTCCTGGCCGGCCGGCGGCGCCCCGGCGAGGGCGTGGGTGATGCGGCGGCGCAGCTGGAGGATGTACGTCTGGAGCGTCGTGAGGGCCCGCCGCGGCGGGTGGTCGCCCCAGATCTCGTGGATGAGCGTGCTCGTGGGGAGGATCCGGTTCGGGTAGAGCGCGAGCAGGGCGAGGATCTGCCGCTGCTTGGCGGCCGTGGGGACGATCGAGGTGCCGTTGAGGTCGGCGGTGAGCGGGCCGAGGACCTGGATGCGCATGGCGGTTCTCCCCTGGGTGCGGGCTCGGCGTGGTCGTCGAAGGAGTGTGCGGATGCGTCCGCACACTAAGCCCGTGCCGCGGGGGCGGCGGGTTTTCTCTAGCCCGGGTCGAGCCCGCTTCCGGGCCGGCTGTGGGGGAGCGAACGTCGTGGGGCGTCGTGGTCGTGGGGGCGTGGACGTCGTGATCCGGCCCGAAGTCTCGCAAATTCCTTAGCCGTGCTTCTGGTTCGCTGGCTGTGCCGAGAACGGCCCGCGAGCCCGCGAGCGGTGGCTGAAGGGGAACGGATGTCCAAGCGTGCACTGATCACCGGGGTGACCGGCCAGGACGGGTCGTACCTGGCCGAACACCTCATCTCCCTGGGGTACGAGGTCTGGGGCCTCACCCGGGGACAAGCGAATCCGCGGAAGGACCGGGTCAGCAGGCTGATCCCGGACCTGCGGTTCGTCGACGGCGACCTGATGGACCAGGGCAGCCTGGTCTCCGCCGTCGACTCGATCCAGCCCGACGAGGTCTACAACCTCGGGGCGATCTCGTTCGTGCCGATGTCCTGGCGCCAGCCGGAACTCGTCACCGAGGTCAACGGCACCGGCGTGCTGCGGGTGCTGGAGGCGATCCGGATGGTCAGCGGGATCAACAAGCCGGCGGGCGCGGTCGGCGGTCCCGGACGGATCCGGTTCTACCAGGCCTCCAGTTCCGAGATGTTCGGCATGGTGGCGGAGACCCCGCAGGACGAGCGGACCACCTTCCACCCACGCAGCCCGTACGGCGTGGTGAAGACGTACGGTCACTACATCACCCGCAACTACCGCGAGTCCTACGGGATGTACGGCGTCTCGGGGATCCTGTTCAACCACGAGTCGCCGCGCCGCGGGGCCGAGTTCGTGACCCGCAAGATCTCGCTGGCGGTCGCGCAGATCAAGCTCGGCCTGCAGGACCGGCTGCTGCTCGGCAACCTCGACGCCGTGCGCGACTGGGGCTTCGCCGGGGACTACGTCCGGGCGATGCACCTGATGCTCCAGCAGGACGAGCCGGGCGACTACGTCATCGGCACCGGGCGGATGCACTCGGTGCGGGACGCGGCCAGGATCGCCTTCGAGTGCGTCGGGCTCGACTGGGAGCGGTACGTCGAGGTGGACCCGGGGCTCGTGCGGCCGGCCGAGGTGGAGACGCTCTGCGCCGACGCCGGCAACGCGCGGGAGAAGCTGGGCTGGGAGCCGAAGGTCGACTTCCCGGAGCTCATGCGGATGATGGTGGAGTCCGACCTGGAGCAGGCGCGCGTCGCCCGCGACTACGGCGAGGTGCTGGCCGGCGCCCGCTGGTGACACGGGCCGGGAACGCTTGAGGGCGGTGGGGACGCGAAGTCCCCACCGCCCTAGCGTTGTTCCAGAGCCGGCCCGTTCGGCGGCCGGGAGAGTTCCAGGATCGCCAGCGCGATCCCGGCGCCCTGGTCGCCCAGCCGGGCGGCGTAGCGGCGCAGCATGGCGTTCTCCTGCGCGAGGCTGGTGGTCGGCAACCCGGCGGCGCGGCGGCTGAGTTGGTGGCCGCGGGCCAGCCGGATGCGGTGGACCAGTTGGGCGATCAGCTGCTCGTCGAGCTCGCTGAGCTCGCTGAGTTCGGCCGCGGCCGGGTCCGCGGTGCCCTCGGCGGAGGGCCGCGGCACTCTCGGTGCGTCGCCGTGCGGGAACGGTTCGGGCATGGCGGTGATCCTCGTCGATGTCGGGGCGCCGCCCCGGTCGGGCCGCGCCCATGGCTCGCGGAACTGACGATCCAGCCGAACGGCCCGGCAAATCCCTAGAGTCCGGCGGGGGTTGGAGCAAGATCGACAGACCCTGGGGTCTGCCTCCGGCCTCCCGTCGTCCGCCCGGAGGCAGACCCTAGGGAAATTCGGCGCGGGCCGGATCGAGACTGGGCGCTGGAGTGCGGGAATGCGAGCGCCGCGCGTGCCGGGCACGCGGGCCGTCCTCAAGCGGATCCCTGCCGTTCGCCGGTCTTCCAGATGGGTTGCGTCGATGATGGACAAGGAACAGAAGCTCCGGGACTACCTCAAGCGGGCCAGCGCGGACCTCCAGCGCTCCCGGCAGCGGGTGGACGAGCTGGAGGCGGCCGCCCGGGAGCCGATCGCCATCGTGGGGATGAGCTGCCGCTTCCCCGGCGGGGTCGCGGCTCCCGAGGACCTCTGGGCGATGCTGGTCGCCGGCGAGGACGGCATCACCGGCCTGCCCGCCGACCGCGGCTGGGAGCTCGACCCGGCGGACGGGCCGGTCGACGTCCGGGGCGGGTTCCTGCAGGGCGCCGCCGACTTCGACCCGGGCTTCTTCGGCATCTCGCCGCGCGAGGCGCTGTCCATGGACCCGCAGCAGCGCGTCCTGCTGGAGGCGTCCTGGGAGGCCATCGAGCGCGCGGGCATCGACCCGAGCAGCGTCCGCGGCACCCGCACCGGCGTGTTCGTCGGCGCGATGCCGCAGGACTACCGCACCGGGCCGGACGACGACGTCCAGGGCTTCGTCCTGACCGGCAACGCGACCAGCGTGATCTCCGGCCGCCTCTCCTACGTCCTCGGCGCCGTCGGCCCGGCCGTCACCGTCGACACCGCGTGCTCCTCCTCGCTCGTCGCGCTCCACCTGGCCGCGCAGTCGCTGCGCGCGGGGGAGTGCGGCATGGCCCTCGCCGCGGGCGTCACCGTCATGTCGACGCCCACCACCTTCGTCGAGTTCGCCCGCCAGGGCGGCCTGGCATCGGACGGCCGCTGCCGCTCCTTCGCCGACTCCGCGGACGGCACCGGGTGGGCCGAGGGCGTCGGCGTGCTCGTCCTGGAGCGGCTGTCGGTGGCCCGGCGCAACGGGCACCGGGTGCTGGCCGTCGTGCGCGGCACCGCCGTCAACCAGGACGGCGCCTCGAACGGGCTCACCGCGCCCAACGGGCCGTCCCAGCAGCGCGTCATCGAGCAGGCGCTGCGCAACGCCCGGCTCTCCGCCGACCAGGTCGACGCGGTCGAGGCGCACGGCACCGGCACCGTCCTCGGCGACCCGGTCGAGGCCCAGGCGCTGCTCGCCACCTACGGGCGCGGGCGGGACCCGCAGCGCCCGCTGCTGCTCGGCTCGGTGAAGTCGAACCTGAGTCACACCCAGGCCGCGGCCGGCATGGCCGGGGTGATCAAGACGGTGCTGGCGCTGCGGCACGAGCTGCTGCCGCGCACCCTGCACGTGGACGAGCCGTCCACGCACGTCGACTGGGAGTCCGGCGCCGTCCGGCTGCTGACCGAGGCGACGCCGTGGCCGCAGGGCGCCGAGCCGCGCCGGGCGGGCGTCTCGTCCTTCGGCCTCAGCGGCACCAACGCGCACGCCATTATCGAGGAGGCCCCGGCGGCGGAGGAGACGCCGGCGGCGGAGGCGGCCGTCGACGCCGGGACGCTGCCCTGGCTGGTCTCCGGCCGCACCCCCGAGGCGCTGCGCGCCCAGGCCGAGCGGCTGGTCGCGTTCCTGGCGGCGGACGCCGAGGGCTCCGACGCCGACCTCGCCCACGCGCTCGCGACCACCCGGGCCGCCCTGGAGCACCGGGCCGTCGTCACCGCGGCCGGACGCGACGAGGCCGTCGCGGCGCTCACCGCGCTCGCGGCCGGCGAGGGCGACGGCCGGGCCGTCCTGGGCACCACCCAGGGACGCGGCAAGCTCGCCTTCCTGTTCGCCGGCCAGGGCTCGCAGCGCCTCGGCATGGGCCGCGAACTGGCCGCCCGCTTCCCGGTGTTCGCCGCCGCGCTGGACGAGGTGCTGGCCGGGTTCGACCCGGCCCTGCGCGAGGTGCTCTGGGGCGCCGACGAGGAGGCGCTGAACCGCACCGGCCACGCCCAGCCCGCGCTGTTCGCCGTCGAGGTCGCGCTGTACCGGCTGCTGGAGTCCTGGGGCGTGCGCCCGGACTTCCTGGCCGGCCACTCGGTCGGCGAGATCGCCGCCGCGCACGTCGCCGGGGTGTTCACCCTCGCCGACGCGTGCGCCCTGGTCGCCGCCCGGGCCCGCCTGATGCAGGCCCTGCCGGCCGGTGGCGCGATGGTCGCGGTGCAGGCGGGCGAGGACGAGGTCCTCCCGCTGCTCGGCGACGGCGTGTCGCTGGCCGCCGTCAACGGCCCGCGGGCCGTCGTCGTCGCGGGCGAGACCGCCGCGGCGGAGGCCGTCGGCGCGCACTTCGCCGCACTCGGGCGCAAGGTCCGGCGCCTGCGCGTCTCGCACGCCTTCCACTCGCCGCTCATGGACCCGATGCTCGACGAGTTCCGCGCCGTCGTCGCCGCGCTGGACCCGCAGGCGCCCGCGGTCCCGATCGTCTCCACCCTCACCGGCACGCTCGCCACCGTCGAGCAGCTCACCTCCGCCGGCTACTGGGCCGACCAGGCCCGCCAGGCCGTCCGCTTCGCCGACGCCACCGGCTGGCTCGGCGGCCACGGCGCCACCCTGTTCCTCGAACTCGGCCCGGACGGCGCCCTCGCCGCGCTCGCCCAGGGCGCCCTCGACGAGCCGGTGACCGCTGTCGGTGCGCTGCGCCCCGGTCGCGACGAGACCGAGGCGCTCACCGAGGCCCTCGCCGCACTGCACGTGCGCGGCGTCCCGGTGCGCTGGGACGCCTACTTCGAGGGCACCGGCGCCCGCCATGCCGAGCTGCCCACCTACGCCTTCCGGCACAAGCGCTACTGGCCAAAGAGCGCGCTCTCGCGCACCGGCGACGTCCGCGCCGCCGGGCTCGGCTCGGCCAACCACCCGCTGCTCGCCGCCGCCGTCTCGCTCGCCAACACCGACGGCCTGCTGCTGACCGGCCGGCTCTCGCTTCGCACCCACCCGTGGCTGGCCGACCACGCCGTCGACGGCACCGTCCTGCTGCCCGGCACGGCCTTCCTGGAGCTCGCCGTGCGCGCGGGCGACGAGGTCGGCTGCGAGCGCGTCGAGGAGCTGACGCTCACCGCGCCGCTGCCGCTGCCCGAGCAGGGCGGCGTGCAGGTGCAGGTGTGGGCCGGACGGGCCGACGCGAGCGGGCGGCGCACCGTCGGCGTCTACGCCCGTCCCGAGGGCGACGAGGACGCCCCGTGGACGCAGCACGCCGACGGCATCCTCGCGCCGGGTGAACAGGGCGCTGTTGCGACGGAGTTCACGGAGTGGCCGCCGGCCAGCGCCGAGGCGCTGGACCTGGACGGCCTGGACGAGCGCCTCGCGGGTGCGGGCTTCCGCTACGGCCCGGCCTTCCGCGGGCTGCGCGCGGCCTGGCGGCGCGGCGAGGACGTGTTCGCCGAGGTCGCGCTGGACGAAGGCGCGAGCGGCGAGGCCGGCGCGTTCGGGATCCACCCGGCGCTGCTGGACTCGGCGCTGCACGCGACGGCGTTCCTGGGGCTCGGCGGGGTGCCGTTCTCCTGGCAGGACGTCAGCCTGCACGCCGCGGGCGCGTCGGTGGTGCGGGTGCGGCTGTCCGCGACGGGGGACGACGCGGTCGCGGTCGAGGTCGCCGACGCGGCGGGCGGCCCGGTCGCCTCGGTCGGCTCGCTGCTGCTGCGGGCGCTCCCGGCGTTGGCCGGCGCGGGCGCCGGGCCGGTGCGGGACGCGATGTTCGAGCTGCGCTGGTCCCGGCCGCGCGGCGGCGCGCAGGCGCCCGCCTCGGTGGCCGTGCCGGACGCGGACCCGCTCGGCCTCGGCGTGCTGCCGACGGTCGGTGAGGGACCTGCCGAGGTGGTGCTCGTGCCGCTCGCGGGCGAGCCGGCCGACCCGGTCGCCTCGGCCCACGCGCTGACGGCCCTGGCCCTGGCCCGGGTCCAGCAGTGGCTCACCGCGGACACGGACGGCCGGCTGGTCTTCGTGACCCGGGGCGCCGTCGCCACCACGGCGGACGACGAGGTCACCGACCCGGCCGCCGCGGCCGTGTGGGGCCTGGTGCGCTCCGCGCAGGCCGAGCACCCGGGCCGGTTCGGCCTGGTCGACCTGGACCCGGCGGGCGGCCCGCTGCCCGAGCGCGCCCTCGGCGGCGACGAGCCGCAGCTGGCCGTGCGCGGCGGCGCCGTGCTCGCGGCCCGCCTGGCCCGCGCGGGCGCGGTGGCCGCGACCGGCGCCGACGCCGCGTGGGACCAGGACGGGACCGTCCTGATCACGGGTGGCACCGGCGGCCTCGGCGCCGTCCTCGCCCGGCACCTGGTCGCCGAGCGCGGCGTCCGCCGCCTGCTGCTCGTGAGCCGCCGCGGCGCCGCCGCCGAGGGCGCCGCCGACCTGGCGGCGCAGCTCGCCGAGGCGGGCGCCGAGGTCGCGGTCGAGGCCTGCGACCTCACCGACCGCGCCGCCGTCGAGCGCCTGGTCGCGGGCGTGCCCGCCGGGCACCCGCTGACCGCCGTGGTGCACGCCGCCGGTGTGCTCGACGACGGCGTCGTCGAGCAGCTCACCCCCGAACGGCTCGCCGCCGTCCTGCGGCCCAAGGCCGACGCCCTGTGGCACCTCCACGAGGCCACCCGCGGCCTGGACCTCGCCGCGTTCGTCGTCTTCTCGTCCTTCTCCGGCACCGTCGGCGCGGCCGGCCAGGCCAACTACGCCGCCGCCAACGCCTTCGCGGACGCGCTCGTGCGCACCCGCCGCGCCGCCGGACTGCCCGGACTCTCGCTCGGCTGGGGCCCGTGGGCCCCCGTCGGCGGCCTGACCGGCGGGATGGCCGGCGGGCTCACCGACGCCGACCTCGACCGCCTCGCCCGGCTCGGCACCCCGGCGCTCTCCGCGGCCGACGGCACCGCGCTGTTCGACGCCGCCCTCGCCCGCCCCGAGGCCGTCCTGCTGCCCGTCCGCCTCGAACTCCCGGCGCTGCGCGCCCGGGGCGAGGTGCCGCCGCTCCTGCGCGGCCTGATCCGCACCCCCTCCCGCCGCGCCGCCGTGACCGCCACCGAGGCGGCCGGCGCCCTCACCCGCCGGCTCGCCGGGCTGGACGAGCGCGCCCGCACCGAGGCGGTCGTCGACCTGGTCCGCGCCCAGGTGGCCGCCGTCCTGCGGCACGCCGACGCCGCCGAGGTCGACCCGCACCGCCCGTTCCAGGACCTCGGCTTCGACTCCCTCACCGCCGTCGAGCTGCGCAACCGCCTGAGCGCCGCCACCGGGCTGCGCACCTCCGCGACCGTCGTCTTCGACTACCCGACCGTCACCGCCCTCGCCGGGCACGTGCTGGACGGCCTGACAGGCGCGCAGGCGCCTGCCGCCGCGGCCGCCGTGCGGGCGGCGGCCGACGACGATCCGATCGTCATCGTCGGCATGAGCTGCCGCTACCCCGGCGGCGTCGCCTCGCCCGAGGACCTGTGGCGCCTGCTGCGCGAGGGCACCGACGCGATCTCCGGCCTGCCCACCGACCGCGGCTGGGACGTCGAGTCGCTCTACCACCCGGACCCGGACCACCTCGGCACCAGCTACACCCGCTTCGGCGGCTTCCTGCACGAGGCCGCCGACTTCGACCCGGGCTTCTTCGGCATGAGCCCGCGCGAGGCGCTGGCCACCGACGCCCAGCAGCGCCTGCTGCTGGAGGCCTGCTGGGAGGCGGTCGAGCGGGCCGGGATCGACCCGGTGTCGCTGCGCGGCAGCCGCACCGGCGTGTTCGCCGGCGTGATGTACAACGACTACTCCGCGCTGCTCGCGGGCGGGCGCTTCGAGGGCCACCAGGGCAGCGGCACCTCGCCCAGCATCGCCTCCGGCCGGGTGTCCTACACGCTCGGCCTGGAGGGTCCGGCCGTCACCGTCGACACCGCGTGCTCGTCGTCGCTGGTCGCCATGCACTGGGCCATGCAGGCCCTGCGCGCCGGGGAGTGCACCCTCGCCCTGGCCGGCGGCGTCACCGTGATGTCCACCCCGACCTCGCTGATCGAGTTCTCCCGCCAGCGCGGCCTCGCCCCGGACGGGCGCTGCAAGGCGTTCTCCGACCGGGCCGACGGCGTCGGCTGGTCGGAGGGCGTCGGCGTGATCGCGCTGGAGCGCCTCTCGGACGCGCGCCGCAACGGGCACCGGGTGCTCGCCGTCGTGCGCGGCTCCGCCGTCAACCAGGACGGCGCCTCCAACGGGCTCACCGCCCCCAACGGGCCGTCCCAGCAGCGCGTCATCCGCCAGGCCCTGGCCACCGCCGGGCTCGCGACGGCCGACGTCGACGTCGTCGAGGCGCACGGCACCGGCACCTCCCTGGGTGACCCGATCGAGGCCCAGGCGCTGCTCGCCACCTACGGCCAGGACCGCGAACTCCCGCTGCTGCTCGGCTCGGTGAAGTCCAACCTCGGCCACACCCAGGCCGCCGCGGGCGTCGCGGGCGTGATCAAGATGGTGCTGGCGATGCGGCACGGCGTCGTGCCCCGCACACTGCACGCGGCCGAGCCGTCCTCCCACGTGGACTGGGACGAGGGCGCGGTGGAGCTGCTGACCGAGGAGGCGGACTGGCCGGAGACCGGCCGCCCGCGCCGGGCCGGCGTGTCCTCCTTCGGCTTCAGCGGCACCAACGCCCACGTCATCCTCGAACAGGCCCCGGCCGTCGTCTCGCGGGACACCGTTCCCGCCGCGGCGGAGCCCGTCCTGCTCTGGCCGCTGGCCGGCCGCAGCCCGGCCGCGCTGCGCGACCAGGCCGCCCGCCTGCGCGCGTTCGCCACCGCGGACCCGGCGGCGAGCCCGGCCGACCTCGGCCTCTCGCTCGCGACCACCCGCTCCGGCTTCGACCACCGCGCGGTGGCCGTCGGCGCCGACCGCCACGAACTGCTCGCCGCCCTGGCCGCCCTCGCCGCGGGCGAGTCCGCCGCCGGGCTGGTCGCGGGCGAGGCCGGCGCCGGCAAGCTCGCCGTGCTGTTCGCCGGCCAGGGCGCCCAGCGCCTCGGCACCGGACGCGAACTCGCCGAGCGTTACCCGGTGTTCGCCGAGGCGCTGGACGAGGTGCTGGGCGAGTTCGGCCCCCGGCTGGAGCGCCCGCTGCGCGAGGTCCTCCACGGTGACGACGAGGAGCTGCTGAACCGCACCGGCTGGGCGCAGCCCGCGATCTTCGCCGTCGAGGTCGCGCTCTTCCGCCTGGTCGCCTCCCTCGGCGTGCGCGCCGACGTGCTGCTCGGCCACTCCGTCGGCGGGATCGCCGCCGCGCACTGCGCCGGGGTGCTGTCGCTCGCCGACGCCTGCGCGCTCGTGGCCGCCCGGGCCCGGCTCATGGACGCGCTGCCCGAGGGCGGTGCCATGGTCTCCGTCGAGGCCACCGAGGCCGAGGTGCTGCCGCGTCTGGTGCCCGGCGTGTCCGTCGCGGCCGTCAACGGGCCGCGGGCCGTGGTGGTCTCCGGCCTGGAGGACGAAGTCCTGCGCATCGCCGGGGAGTTCGCGGCCGAGGGCCGCCGGACGAAGCGGCTGCGCGTCTCGCACGCCTTCCACTCGCCGCTGATGGAGCCGATGCTGGAGGAGTTCCGGCGCACCGTCGCGGAGCTGGAGTTCCGCGCCCCGGCCATCCCGCTGGTCTCCGACAGCACCGGCGAGCTCGCCACCGAGGCGGAGCTGTGCTCGCCCGAGTACTGGGTCGAGCACGTCCGCCGGGCCGTCCGCTTCGCCGACGGCGTCCGCGCCGCCCGCGCGGCCGGCGCCGCCACCTTCCTCGAACTCGGCCCGGACGGCGTGCTGTCCGCGCTCGCCGAGGAGGTCCTGGCCGAGACCGAACCGATCGAGCACGGCGCCGTGGCGGCCGTCCCGCTGCTGCGCGCCGGCCGCCCCGAGGAGCGGACCGCCGCCCTCGCCCTCGCCGCGCTCCACGTGCGCGGCCACGCCCTGGACTGGGCCGCGCTGTACGCGGGCACCGGCGCCCGCCGCACCGGCCTGCCCACCTACGCGTTCCAGCACGAGCGCTACTGGCCCGAGGCCGAGCCCGAGGCGGCCGCCCCGGTCGCCGACCCGGCCGACTCCGCGCTGTGGGGCGCCGTCGAGCGCGGCAGCGCCGCCGAACTCGCCGGCCTGCTCGGCCTGCGCGACGAACAGCACGCCGGCCTCTACGCCCTCCTGCCCGCCCTCGCCGACTGGCGCCGCACCCGGCACGAGAAGGCCCAGCTCGACGCCGCCCGCTACCGCGTCCACTGGCGGCCCGTCCGCCCGGCGGCCGCGCCCGTGCTGGACGGCACCTGGCTGGTCGTCACCACCGAGGCCGTCGACGACGCCGAACTCCTCGACGCCCTGCGCGGCCACGGCGCCCGCCTGGAGCGCCTGGCGCCCGGCGAGGACTGCCGCGACCGCGCCGAACTCGCCCGCCGCATCGCGGACTTCGGCGAGCTCAGCGGCATCCTGTCGCTCGTCGCGCTGGCCGACCGGCCCGTCCCCGGGCCCGGCCTGCCGGAGGGCGTCGCGCTCGGCGTCGTCCTCGCCCAGGCCCTCGGCGACCTGCGCTCCGCCGCGCCGCTGTGGACCGTCACCCGCGGCGCCGTCTCCACCGGGCCCGCCGACCCGCTCACCAACCCCGTCCAGGCCGCCGCGTGGGGTCTCGGCCGGGTCGCCGCCCTGGAGCGCCCGCAGGCGCCGGGCGGGCTGATCGACCTGCCACCGGTGCTGGACGCGCCGACCGTGCAGGGCCTCGTCGGTGTCCTGGCCGGAGGTGGCCGCGGGGGAGAGGACCAGGTCGCGCTGCGCGGCAGCGCCGCCTACGGCCGCCGCCTGGTGCGGCACGCCGTCGAGGAGCTGCCCCGCGCCGAGGAGTTCACCGCCGACGGCACCGTCCTCGTCACCGGCGGCACCGGCGCGCTCGGCGCCGAGGTCGCCCGCTGGCTGGCCCGCAGCGGCGCCCGGCACCTCGTGCTCACCGGCCGCCGCGGCCCGGACGCCCCCGGCGCCGCCGAACTCGTCGCCGAACTCGCCGAGCACGGCGCCACCGCGGCCGTCGTCGCCTGCGACGTCGCCGACCGCGACGCGCTCGCCGCCGTCCTCGCCGCCGTCCCGGCCGAGCACCCGCTGACCGGCGTCGTGCACGCCGCCGGCGTCGGCCAGGCCGCCCCGCTCTCGGACACCCCGGTCACCGAGGTCGCCGCGCTCACCGCCGCCAAGCTCCACGGCGCCGCCCACCTCGACACCCTCCTCGCCGACCACGACCTGGACTTCTTCGTCCTGTTCTCCTCCGTCGCCGGCATCTGGGGCAGCGCCGGCCAGAGCGCCTACGCCGCCGCCAACGCCTACCTCGACGCCCTCGCCGAGAACCGCCGCGCCCGCGGCCTGACCGCCACCTCGATCGCCTGGGGCCCGTGGGCCGGCGCCGGCATGGCCGCCCACGAGGCCGTCTCCGACGGCCTGCGCCGCCAGGGCCTGCGCTTCCTCGCCCCGGAGACCGCGCTCACCGAGCTGCGCCGCGCGATCGTCCACGAGGACGTCGCCGTGACCGTCGCGGACGTCGACTGGGAGCGCTACGCCCCCGTCTTCACCGCCGCCCGGCCGAGCGTCCTGTTCGACGAGCTGCCCGAGGTCCGCGCCCTCGCCCGCGGCGCCGCCGCCGACGCCGGGGCCGCCTCCGGCCTCGTCCGCCGCCTGCGCGGCCTCTCCGCGGCCGAGCGCGACCGCCTGCTCGTCGACCTGGTGCGCCGCGAGGCCGCCGCCGTGCTCGGCCACGGCTCCGTCGACGGCGTGCCCGAGAAGCGCGCCTTCCGCGACGCCGGGTTCGACTCGCTCACCGCCGTCGAGCTGCGCAAGCGCCTCGCCGCGCTGACCGGCCTGCCGCTGCCCAGCACGATGGCCTTCGACCACCCGACGCCGGTCGCGCTCGCCGCCTTCCTGCGCGGCGAACTGCTCGACGGGCCGCAGGACGTGACGGCGCCGCCGGTCGCCGCCGCCGACCCGGACGAGCCGATCGCCATCGTCGGCATGGGCTGCCGCTTCCCCGGCGGCGCCGGAAGCCCCGACCAGCTGTGGCGGCTCGTCGCCGAGGGCACCGACGCCATCTCCGAGTTCCCGGAGAACCGCGGCTGGGACACCGGCCTCTACGACCCCGACCCGGATACCCCCGGCCGCACCTACTCCACCCAGGGCGGGTTCCTGCACGAGGCCGGCGAGTTCGACGCCGCGTTCTTCGGCATCTCCCCGCGCGAGGCCCTCGCCATGGACCCGCAGCAGCGCCTGCTGCTGGAGACCACGTGGGAGGCCCTCGAATCCGCGGGCATCGACCCGACCTCCGTCCACGGCAGCGCGACCGGCACCTTCATCGGGTCCACGTACCAGGAGTACGGGCTCGGCATGGACGACAGCTCCGCCGGGCACGCCGTCACCGGCACCAGCCCGAGCGTGCTCTCCGGTCGCCTGGCCTACCTGTTCGGCCTGGAGGGCCCGGCCGTCACCGTCGACACCGCGTGCTCCTCGTCGCTCGTCGCGCTGCACCTGGCCTGCCAGTCGCTGCGCGGCGGCGAGAGCTCCCTCGCGCTCGCCGGCGGCGCCACCGTCATGACCAACCCGAACGCGTTCATCGCCTTCAGCCGCCAGCGCGCCCTCGCCGCCGACGGCCGCTGCAAGGCCTTCTCCGAGGCCGCCGACGGCATGACCCTCGCCGAGGGCGTCGGCGTCGTCGTCCTGGAGCGGCTCTCCGACGCCGAGCGCAACGGCCACGAGGTGCTCGCCGTCATCCGCGGCTCCGCGATCAACCAGGACGGCGCCTCCAACGGGCTCACCGCGCCCAACGGGCCCTCCCAGCAGCGCGTCATCCGCCAGGCCCTGCACAACGCGGGCCTCACCCCCGACGACGTCGACGCCATCGAGGCGCACGGCACCGGCACGGCCCTCGGCGACCCGATCGAGGCCCAGGCCCTCCAGGCCGCCTACGGGCGCGACCGCGACCCGCAGCGTCCGCTGCTGCTCGGCTCGGTCAAGTCCAACATCGGCCACACCCAGTCGGCGGCGGGCGTCGCCGGCGTGATCAAGATGGTCCAGGCGCTGCGCCACGGCGTGCTCCCGGCCACCCTGCACGCCGGGGAGCCGTCCTCGCACATCGACTGGACGCCGGGCACCGTCACCCTGCTCGACGAGGCCACGCCGTGGCCGGCCGGCGAGCGCACCCGCCGCTGCGCGGTCTCCTCCTTCGGCATCAGCGGCACCAACGCGCACGTCGTGCTGGAGGAGGCGCCGGTCGCCGTCCCGACCCCGCTCGTCGAGGCGCCCGGCGGCGTCCTGCCGTGGGTGCTCTCCGCCCGCACCCCCGCCGCCCTGCGCGCCCAGGCCGCACGCCTCGCCGAGCACCTCGACGCCGAGCCGGACCTTCGCCCGCACGACGTCGCCCACACCCTGCTCACCACCCGCGCCCTCTTCGAGCACCGCGCCGTCGTGCTCGGCGCCGACCCCGCTGAGCTGCGCGAGGGCCTCGCCGCGCTCGCCGCCGGCGCCTCCACGCCGAACGCCGTCCAGGGCCTCGCCGAGGACGGCGGCCGCACCGTCTTCGTCTTCCCCGGCCAGGGCTCCCAGTGGGCCGGCATGGGCGCCCGGCTGCTCGACGAGTCACCGGTGTTCGCCGAGCGCATCGCCGAGTGCGCGGCGGCCCTGTCCGCGCACGTCGACTGGTCGCTGCTCGACGTGCTGCGCCAGGCCGAGGGCGCGCCCGCGCTGGACCGGGTCGACGTCGTCCAGCCCGCGACCTTCGCCGTCATGGTGGCCCTCGCCGACCTGTGGCGCGCCCACGGCATCCACCCGGACGCCGTGGTGGGCCACTCCCAGGGCGAGATCGCCGCCGCCGTCGTCGCCGGGGCGCTCTCCCTGGAGGACGGCGCCCGGGTGGCCGCCCTGCGCAGCCGGCTCATCGGCCGGGTCCTGGCGGGCTCCGGCGGGATGGTCTCGGTGCCGCTGTCCGCCGAGGAGGCCGAGGAGCGGCTGCGCTCGCGCTTCGACGGGCTCGCCGTCGCCGCCGTGAACGGGCCGCGGACCGTCGTCGTCGCCGGTCCGGCCGGTGAACTCGACGAACTGATGGCCGAGTTCGAGGCCGAGGGCCTGCGCGCCCGGCGGATCAGCGTGGACTACGGCTCGCACTCCGCCCAGGTCGAACTCCTGCGGGACGACCTGCTGGCGGACCTCGCCCCCGTGCGCCCGCGCGCCGCCGAGGTGCCGTTCTTCTCCACCGTCACCGGCGACTGGCTCGACACCACCGCCATGGACGCCGGCTACTGGTACCGCAACCTGCGCAACCCGGTCCGCTTCGACCCGGCCGTGCGGGAGCTGATGGCGCAGGGCCACGGCCTGTTCGTCGAGGTCAGCCCGCACACCGTGCTCACCATGGCGATCGAGGCCACCGCCGAGGACCGCGGCGACCGCGCCACCGCCGTCGGCACCCTGCGCCGCGACAAGGGCGGCACCGACCGCTTCCTCGCCTCGCTCGCCGAGGCCTTCGTCCGCGGCGGCCGGGCCGACTGGTCCGCCCGCACCGCCGGCGGGCGCCGCGTGCCGCTGCCCACCTACGCCTTCCAGCACGAGCACCTGTGGGCCGTCGCGCCGCGCCCCGGCGGGGAGCCGGAGGACGGCGAGTTCTGGAACGCCGTCGAGGAGGCCGACGTCGAGGCGCTGGCCGCCCGGCTGCGCATCGACAGCGGCGCGCTCGCGCCGGTGCTGCCCGCGCTGTCCGACTGGCACCGCCGCCGGCGGGAGCGCTCGACGCTCGACTCCTGGCGCTACCGGGCGACCTGGAAGCCGCTGACCGTCGCGTCCGCCCGCCTGGACGGCACCTGGCTGCTCGTCACCGCTCGGGACGGCGACGGCGAGGGCGAGGCCGCCGCAGGTGAGGACATCGCCGAGGCGCTGACCGCGCACGGCGCGACGGTCGAGCGGCTCGTCCTGGACGACACCTGCACCGACCGGCAGCGCCTCGCCGCGCTGCTCACGCACGGCGAGCTCGCGGGCATCGTCTCGCTGCTCGCCGCCGCCGAGCGGCCGAGCGAGCGCCACCCCGCCCTGCCCGAGGGCGTCGCGCTCACCCTCGCCCTGGTCCAGGCCCTGGGCGACGCCGGGCAGGACGCGCCGCTGTGGCTGGTCACCCGCGGCGCCGTCGCCGCCGGGCGCACCGACACCGTCGCCAACCCGGTGCAGGCGCAGGTCCACGGCCTCGGCTGGACGGCCGCCCTGGAACACCCGCAGCGCTTCGGCGGCGTCGTCGACCTGCCCGACGCGCTCGACCGGCGCGCCGGCGAGCGGCTGGCCGCCGTGCTGGCCGCCCGCGACGAGGACCAGGTGGCGATCCGCCCCTCCGGCGCCTATGCCCGCCGCATCGTGCGCGCCGAGGCCGCCGCCCGCCGGGAGGCCGGGCCGCTGCGCGGCACCGTCCTCATCACCGGCGGCACCGGTACCCTCGCCCCGCACCTGGCCCGCCGCCTCGCGGCCGAGGGCGCCGAGCGGATCGTGCTCACGAGCCGCCGCGGCGCCACCGCGCCGGGCGCCGCCGAACTGCTCGCCGAGCTCGCCGCCGCGGGCTGCGCGGCCGAGATGGCCGCTTGCGACCTCACCGACCGCGACGCCGTCGCGCGGATGCTCGCCGAGCTCGCCGCCGCCGGCCACGAGGTGCGCACCGTCGTGCACACCGCGGCCGTCATCGAGCTGCTGTCGATCGAGGAGACCACCCACGAGGCCTTCGCCAAGGTCCTGCACGCCAAGACCGCCGGCGCCCGCCACCTCGACGAGCTCCTGCCCGACGACCAACTCGACGCCTTCGTGCTGTACTCCTCCACCGCCGGCATGTGGGGCAGCGGCCGGCACGCCGCCTACGTCGCGGGCAACGCCTACCTCAACGCGCTCGCGGAGCACCGCCGCGCCCGCGGCGGCCGGGCCACCGCGATCTCCTGGGGCATCTGGGCCGACGACCTGAAGCTCGGCCGCGTCGACCCCGGCCAGATCCGGCGCAGCGGCCTGGTCTTCATGGACCCCTCGCTCGCCCTGGACGGGCTGCGCCAGGCCCTGGACGCCGACGAGCAGGTGCTCGCGATCGCCGACGTCGACTGGGAGCGCTACCACCCGGTCTTCACCTCCGGCCGCCCGACCGCCCTGTTCGAGGACGTCCCCGAGGTGCGCCGGCTCGCCGAGGCCGCCGAACGCCCCGCCGGGGACGGCGAGTTCGCCACCCGGCTGCGCGCCCTGCCGGCCGCCGAGCAGGAGCGCCGGCTGCTGGACCTGGTCCGGGCCGAGGCGGCCACCACGCTCGGCCACGCCTCGCCGGACGTGCTGTCCGAGCAGCGGGCCTTCCGCGACGTCGGCTTCGACTCGCTGACCGCCGTCGACCTGCGCAACCGGCTGGCCGCCGCGACCGGGCTCACGCTGCCCAGCACCCTCGTGTTCGACCACCCCAACCCGCTCGCCCTGGTGCGCTTCCTGCGCGAGAAGATCGCCGGCGCCGCCGCCGGCGGCCCCGCCGCCACCGTGGCGGGCGCAGCGCTGGACGAGCCGATCGCCATCATCGGCATGAGCTGCCGCTACCCCGGCGGGATCGCCTCGCCCGAGGACCTGTGGCGGCTCGTCACCTCGGGCGGCGACGCCATCACCGAGTTCCCGGCGGACCGCGGCTGGGACACCGAGGGGCTGTACGACCCGGACCCGGACGCGCCCGGCCGCACCTACTCGGTGCGCGGCGGCTTCCTGGAGGGCGTCGCCGACTTCGACGCCGCGTTCTTCGGCATCTCCCCGCGCGAGGCCCTCGCCATGGACCCGCAGCAGCGCCTCCTCCTGGAGACGGCCTGGGAGGCCATGGAGCGCGCCGGCCTCGACCCGTCCGCCCTGCGCGGCAGCCTCACCGGCACCTTCATCGGCGCCAGCTACCAGGACTACAGCCCCGGCGACTCCGCCCAGGACGGCGCCGAGGGCCACCTCGTCACCGGCACCATCCCGAGCGTCCTGTCCGGCCGGCTCTCCTACACCTTCGGCTTCGAGGGCCCGGCCGTCACGCTCGACACCGCGTGCTCGTCCTCGCTCGTCGCCCTGCACCTGGCCTGCCAGTCGCTGCGCAACGGCGAGAGCTCGCTCGCCCTCGCCGGCGGCATCAGCGTCATGGCCACGCCCAACGCCTTCGTCGGCTTCAGCCGCCAGCGCGCGATGGCCGTCGACGGCCGCTGCAAGGCCTACGCCGAGGCCGCCGACGGCATGAGCCTCGCGGAGGGCGTCGGCCTCGTCCTGGTCGAGCGCCTCTCCGACGCCGAGCGGCTCGGCCACCCGGTGCTCGCCGTCCTGCGCGGCTCCGCCGTCAACCAGGACGGCGCCTCCAACGGCCTCACCGCGCCCAACGGGCCCGCGCAGCAGCGCGTGATCCGCGCCGCGCTCGCCAACGCCCGGCTCGCCCCGGGCGAGGTCGACGCCGTCGAGGGCCACGGCACCGGCACGAAGCTCGGCGACCCGATCGAGGCGCAGGCGCTGCTCGCCACCTACGGCCAGGACCGCGAACTGCCGCTGCTCCTCGGTTCGGTGAAGTCCAACATCGGCCACACCCAGATGGCCTCCGGCGTGGCCGGCGTCATCAAGACCGTGCTCGCGCTGCGCAGCGGTGTGCTCCCGGCCAGCCTGCACATCGACCGGCCGTCCACGCACGTCGACTGGACGGAGGGCGCCATCGAGCTCCTCGCCGAGGCGCGCGACTGGCCCGAGACCGGGCGGGCCCGCCGCGCCGCCGTCTCCTCCTTCGGGCTGAGCGGCACCAACGCGCACGTGATCCTCGAACAGGCCCCGGCCGCCGCCGTCGCGGCCGCGCCGGCGGACGGCGACACCGTGCCCTTCGCACTGTCCGCCCGCACCGTCGAGGCCCTGCGCGCCCAGGCCGTGCGACTGCTGACCGCACTCGACGAGCGGCCCGAACTGCCGCTCGCCGACCTGGCGTTCTCCCTCGCCACCACCCGCACCGCGCTCGACCACCGGGCCGCCGTCACCACCGGCGACCGCGCCGAGCTCCAGCGCGCCCTCGCCGCCCTGCGCGACGGCCTGCCGGACGCCGCCCTCGTCACCGGCCGCGCGGCCGGCGGCGGCCTGGCCTTCCTGTTCACCGGCCAGGGCAGCCAGTACCCGGCCATGGGCCGGGAGCTGTACGACCGGTACCCGGTGTACGCGGAGGCGCTGGACGCCGTCCTCGCCCGCTTCGACCTCGGCTACGAACGGCCCGTCCGGGACGTCCTGTTCGCGGTGGAGGGGTCGGCGGAGGCCGCGCTGCTGGATGACACGGGGTATGCGCAGCCGGCGCTGTTCGCGCTGGAGGTGGCGTTGTTCCGGCTGGTGGAGTCGTGGGGTCTGCGGCCGGACTTCGTGGTCGGGCACTCGATCGGTGAGATCGCCGCGGCGCACGTGGCGGGGGTGTTCTCGCTGGAGGACGCCTGCACGCTGGTGGCGGCTCGGGCTCGGCTGATGTCGGAACTCCCCGGTGGGGGAGCGATGGTGTCCGTCGAGGCGACGGAGGCGGAGGTGCTGCCGTTGCTGACGGACGGCGTCTCCATCGCCGCCGTCAACGGGCCCACGGCGGTGGTGCTCGCGGGCGACGAGGACGAAGTCCTCCGCATCGCAGGGGAGTTCGCCGGGAGGCGTACCAAGCGCCTGCGCGTCTCGCACGCCTTCCACTCGCCGCACATGGAGCCGATGCTCGACGCCTACACCCGCGTCGCCGCCACGCTCACCTACGACGCCCCGGCGATCCCGCTCATCTCCACCGTCACCGGCGCCCCCGCCACCGCCGACGAGCTCGCCGCGCCCGACTACTGGGCCCGGCAGGTGCGCGGCACCGTCCGCTTCGCCGACGCCGTCCAGGCCCTCGCCGGCCACGGCGCCGCCGCCTTCCTCGAACTCGGCCCGGACGGCGTCCTCACCGCCGCCGCCCGCGACACCCTCGGCGACGGCGCCCGCCTCACCGGCGCGCCCGCGCTGCGCCGCGGCCGGCCCGGAGCGCCGGCCCTCACGGCCGCGCTCGCCCGGCTGGCCGTCGGCGGCCTGCGCCCCGACTGGGCGGCCATCTTCGCCGGCACCGGCGCCCGCCGCGCCGACCTGCCCACCTACCCGTTCCAGCGGGAGCGCTACTGGCCGGAGTCCCGGCCCGTCCCGTCGGCGGGATCCGACCCGGTGGACGCCGAGTTCTGGGCCGCCGTCGACCGCGGCGACCTCGGGGCGCTCGGCGCCGGGCTGGACCTCGACACCGACACCGTGACCGCCCTCTCCACCTGGCGCCGCGCCCGCCGCGAGCGCTCCACCGTGGACGCCTGGCGCTACCGCGCCTCCTGGACGCCGCTCGACGCGACGGGCGACGCCGCGGCCCGGCCCTCCGGCCGCTGGCTGGTGCTCGCGTCGGACGACGCGCCGTGGGCGGACGGGCTGGTCGACGGGGTGGTTCTCCGGGCCTCGACCGACCGGGCCGCGCTCGCCGCACAACTGCGCGAAGCGGAGGTCGGTGACGTCACCGGCGTCCTGTCCCTACTCGCCCTCGGCTCCCCGGCCGCCCCGGGCGACGACCCGCTCGCGGCCACCGTCGCCGCCGTCCAGGCCCTCGGCGAGGCAGGCGTCGAGGCCCCGCTGTGGTGCCTCACCCGCGGCGCCGTCGCCACCGGCCGCTCCGACCGGCCCGCCGACCCCCGGCAGGCCGCCGTCTGGGGCCTCGGCCGCTCCGCCGCCCTCGAACTGCCCACCCGCTGGGGCGGGCTGATCGACCTGCCGGAGCAACTCGACGACACCACGCTGCGCCGCCTGGCCGCCGCGCTCGCCCGCACCGACGGCGAGGACCAGCTCGCCGTCCGCGCCTCCGGCACCTTCGCCCGGCGCCTCGTGCGCCACCCGCTGGCTCACCCGCTGGGCCACCCGTCGGGCGGGCGCCCGGCCGCCCGGCCGTACGCGCCCGCCGGCACCGTCCTGATCACCGGCGGCACCGGCGGCCTCGGCGGGCAGCTCGCCCGCCGCCTCGCCGCCCAGGGCGCCCCGCACCTGCTGCTGCTCAGCCGCCGCGGCGCGGACGCCCCCGGCGCCGAGCAGCTGCGCGCCGACCTCGCCGCGCTCGGCGCCGACGTCACCCTGGCCGCCTGCGACACCGCCGACCGGGACGCCCTCGCGGCCGTCCTGGCCGCCGTCCCCGCCGACCGGCCGCTCACCGCGGTCTTCCACACCGCCGGCGTCGTCGCCGACGGGACCCTCGACACCCTGACCGCCGAGCACTTCGCCGAGGTGTTCCGTCCCAAGGTCGACGCCGCGCACCACCTCGACGAGCTGACCCGCGACACCGACCTCGCCGCCTTCGTCCTGTTCACCTCGACCGCCGGTACCATCGGCGCAGCCGGACAGGCCAACTACGCCGCCGCCAACGCCTCCTTGGACGCCCTCGCCGAGCAGCGCCGCGCCCGCGGCCTGCGGGCCACCGCCATCGCGTGGGGCCCGTGGGCCGGCGACGGCATGGCCGGGGCCGGCGTCGAACAGCGGGTGCGCCGCGGCGGCTACGGCCCGATGGCGCCCGAGCGCGCCCTGACCGCCCTCGGGCACGCCCTCGACCACGACGACACCGCGCTCACCGTCGCCGACATCGACTGGCAGCGCTTCGCCGCCGTCTTCACCGCGCAGCGGCCCGTCCCGCTGATCGCCCCGCTGGCCGGAGCGGCCGGCCGTCCGGCCGCGGCCGCCCCGGAGTCCGGACTGCGCCAGCGCCTCGCCGAACTGTCCGAGCAGGCCAGGGAGCGGTTCGTCCTCGACTTCGTGCGCACCCGCGTCGCGGCCGTCCTCGGCCACGCGGGCGGCGAACGCGTCGGCGCCGACCAGCCCTTCACCGACCTCGGCATGGACTCCCTCACCACCGTCGAACTGCGCAACGCCCTCACCGCCGCCACCGGCCTGAGCCTGCCCGCCACCCTGGTCTACGACCACCCGACCCCCGCCGACCTGGCCGCCCACCTCCTCGCCGAACTCCTCGGCACCCTCCCCGAACCCGACCGGGCCCCGGCCCCGCGGGACGTCTCGGACGACCCCGTCGTGATCGTCGGCATGGCCTGCCGCTTCCCCGGCGGCATCGAGTCCCCGGAGGACCTCTGGCGACTGCTCGGCGACGGCGCCGACGCCATCCGCCCGTTCCCCGCCGACCGCGGCTGGGACCTCGACGCCCTCGGCCGCGGCGGCTCCGCCACCCTCCACGGCGGCTTCCTCGACGGCGTCGGCCGCTTCGACGCCCGCTTCTTCGGCATCTCGCCCCGCGAAGCCCTCGCCATGGACCCCCAGCAGCGCCTCCTCCTGGAGACCTCCTGGGAGGCCCTGGAGCGCTCCGGCATCGCCCCCGACCGGCTGCGCGGCAGCGACACCGGCGTCTTCGTCGGCACCAACGGGCAGGACTACCTGACCGTGCTGCGCCGCGGCACCGCCGACGTCCGCGGCCACGCCGCCACCGGCAACACGGCGAGCGTCCTGTCCGGCCGCCTCTCCTACACCCTCGGTCTGGAGGGCCCGGCCGTCACCGTCGACACCGCGTGCTCCTCCGCCCTCGTCTCGCTCCACCTGGCCGCCCGCGCGCTGCGCGCCGGGGAGTGCTCGCTGGCCCTGGCCGGCGGCGCCTCGGTGATGTCCAGCCCGGACGCCTTCGTCGAGTTCACCGCGCAGGGCGGACTGGCCTCCGACGGCCGCTGCAAGCCCTTCGCCGACGCCGCCGACGGGACCGCCTGGTCCGAGGGCGCGGGCGTCCTGGTGCTGGAGCGGCTCTCGGACGCGCGGCGCAACGGGCACCCGGTGCTCGCGGTCGTGCGCGGATCCGCCGTCAACCAGGACGGCGCGTCCAACGGCCTGACGGCCCCCAACGGCCGGGCCCAGCAGCGGGTGATCCGCGCGGCCCTCGCCGACGCGGGCCTGACCGCCGCCGAGGTCGACGCCGTCGAGGCGCACGGCACCGGCACCGCCCTCGGCGACCCGATCGAGGCGCACGCCCTGCTGGCCGCCTACGGGCGGGACCGCGAACTCCCGCTCCTGCTCGGCTCGGTGAAGTCCAACCTCGGCCACACCCAGGCCGCCGCGGGCGCCGCCGGTGTGATCAAGACGGTGCTCGCGATGCAGCACGGGGAACTGCCGAAGTCGCTGCACGTCGACGCGCCCTCCCGGCACGTCGACTGGACGGCCGGCGCCGTGGAGCTCCTGACGGCCGCCCGCGACTGGCCGGCCACCGGCCGCCCGCGCCGGGCCGGCGTCTCCGCCTTCGGCGTCAGCGGCACCAACGCGCACGTCCTGCTGGAGCAGGCGCCTGCCGATCCTGAGGCAGCCGGTTCGGTGTCGGCCGTGGGCGCGGCGCCGTGGGTGGTCTCCGCCAAGTCCGAGGCCGCGCTGGACGCTTCGCTCGCGCGCCTCGCCGACGTGGACGGGCCGTCCGCGCTGGACGTCGCCCACTCGCTGGCCGCCGGGCGTGCGCTTCTCGGGCACCGGGCGGTGCTGCTGGACGGTGCGGAGGTCGCGCGCGGGGTGGCGGGAGAGCGTTCGACGGCGTTCCTCTTCTCCGGGCAGGGCTCGCAGCGGCTCGGCATGGGACGGGAGCTGTACGCCCGCTTCCCGGTGTTCGCCGAGGCCTTCGACGGCGTCTGCGCACGGCTGGACCAGTTGTTGGACCGGCCGCTGCGCGACGTGGTGTGGGGAGACGACGCGGAGCCGCTGAACCGGACGGAGTACGCCCAGGCCGGGCTGTTCGCGGTCGAGGTGGCGCTGTTCCGGCTCGTCGAATCGCTCGGCGTGCGGCCGGAGTTCGTGGCCGGGCACTCGATCGGCGAGGTGGCGGCGGCGCACGTCGCCGAGGTGTTCTCGCTGGAGGACGCGTGTGCTCTGGTGGCTGCGCGAGGCCGGCTGATGCAAGCGCTCCCGGAAGGTGGAGCGATGCTCGCCGTGGAGGCTTCGGAGGACGAAGTCCTGCCGCTGCTGGGTGAGTCCGTCTCCATCGCGGCGGTGAACGGTCCGACGTCCGTGGTGGTGTCGGGCGCTGCCGAGGGCGTCGCCGCGATCGAGGCGCACTTCGCCGACCGGCGGACCACGCGCCTGCGCGTGTCGCACGCCTTCCACTCCCCGCTGATGGAGCCGATGCTGGACGGCTTCCGGGCCGTCCTCGACGGGCTCGCCTACACGGCGCCCTCGATCCCGCTGGTCTCCAACCTGACGGGCGCGCTCGCCGACGGCGTCGAGTCGCCCGAGTACTGGGTGCGCCACGTCCGCGAGACCGTCCGCTTCGCCGACGGCGTCCGGGCGCTCGAAGAGGCGGGTGCCACCGCCTTCCTGGAGGTGGGCCCCGACGGCGTGCTGTCGGCACTCGTCCAGCGGACCGTGGACGGCCCCGTCGCCGCGCTGCAGCGCCGCGACCGGCCCGAGGAGCACTCCCTGGTCACGGCGCTGGCCCGCCTGCACGTCGCGGGCGTGCCGGTCGAGTGGACGCGGCTGTTCGACGGCACCGGTGCCCGCCGGGTCGACCTGCCCACCTACCCGTTCCAGCGCGAGCTCTACTGGCCCGAGCGCGCACCCGAGCCCGTCGCCGCCGGCGACCCGGCGGACGCCGCGTTCTGGTCCGCCGTCGAGCGCGCCGACACCGCTGCGCTGGGCACGGCGCTGGGCCTGGACGACGACACGTCGCTCGGCGCGCTGCTCCCCGCCCTCTCCGCGTGGCGCCGCCGCCGGACCGAGCGGACGGACGCGGACCGGCTGCGCTACCGGGCGGTCTGGAAGCCGTACGCGGCTCCTGCCGGGCCGGACGCCCTGCCGGGGACGTGGCTGGCGCTCGTGGCGGAGGGGCAGGACGACTCCTGGACGTCCGCGGTGCTCGCCGCGCTGGGCGCGGACGTGGTGCGGGTGACGGTCGACGCCGTGGGTCTGGCCCCGCTCGCCGGGCCGCTCGCCGGGGTGGTGTCCCTGCTCGCCGCCTCCGGCGGCGTGCCCACCGGGCTCGCCCGGCCGGACGCCCTGCTCGCCGCCCTCGGCGAGGCCGGCGTCGAGGCCCCGCTGTGGTGCCTCACCCGCGGCGCCGTCGCCGTCGGCGACACCGAGGCCCCGCAGCACGCCGCGCAGGCGGCGGTCTGGGGCATCGGCCGGGTGGCCGCCCTCGAACAGCCGGGGCGCTGGGGCGGGTTGATCGACCTGCCCGAGGTGCCCGACGACGCCCGCACGTCGGCCCGCCTGCGGGCCCTGCTGACGGCGCGGGACGGCGAGGACCAGCTGGCGCTGCGCCCGGCCGGGGCCTTCGCCCGCCGGCTCGTGCGCGCGACGACGCCCGACACGGCACGGCCGTGGACCCCGCGCGGCACGGTCCTGGTGGTCGGCGACCCGGAGGGCCACGCGGCCCCGACGGCCCGCTGGCTCGCCCAGGCGGGTGCCGAGCACGTGGTGGTGCTGACGGGAGAGTCGGTGCCGGTGGCCGGTGCGCGTGGCGACGAGTCGCCCGACGCGGCCGGGGTGCTCGATGCGGCCGGTGATCGGATAGGGGATAGGGGGAGCGAGCCCGATGCCGCTGGTGGTCAATTGCCGGCCGGGGGTGTTGAGCTCCCTGCTGCTGGTGATGGTCCGGTGGCTGAACTGCGGGCCGAGCTCGGCGAGTCCGGTACCGACCTGACCCTCGTCGTCGGCACTCCCGGTGACTCCCTCCCCGAGCTGCCGGACCTCTCCGCCGTCCTCTACACCGGCCGCTCCGGCGAGCCCGGTGACCACCTCTCCGGCCTGCTCTCCGACCTCGCGGCGCTCGACGAGGCGCTCGCGGACCGGGAGCTCGACGCCTACGTGCTGTTCGGGTCGATCGCCGGCACCTGGGGCGTCAAGGGCCGGGCCGACGAGGCCGCCGCCAGTGCGCTCCTGGACGCCGTCGCCCAGTCCCGCCGTGCCGCCGGGCGGGCCGCCACCGCCGTCGCCTGGGGCGCCTGGGCGGGCAGCACGCCCGACTCGCTGGCCGCGCACCTGCGGGCCAACGGGCTGCCGCCCGTCGCCCCCGGCCGCGCCCTGGCGGCCCTCGCCGCCGCCCTCGACGGCCCCGCCGTCACCGTCGCCGACGTGGCGTGGGAGCGCTTCGCGCCCGCCTTCGCCGAAACCCGGCCGACCCGGCTCTTCGCCGACCTGCCCGATGCCCGCGTCGCCGCGGAGCCCGAGGAGGAGACCGCGAGCCGCACCGACGCGCTGCGCGCCGGTCTGCGCGAGCGGTCGGCGGCCGAGCGCACCGAGGCGCTGCTGGCGATCGTCCGGGCCGAGTCGGCGGCCGTGCTCGGTCACGCCGACGCCGATGACGTGCCGTCCGGGCACCCGTTCAAGGACCTCGGCTTCGACTCGCTGACCGCCGTCGACCTGCGCAACCGGCTCACCACCGCGACCGGTCTGCGGCTGCCCGCGACCCTCGTGTTCGACTACCCGACCCCGGCCGCCCTCGCCGCCCACCTCCGCGCCGAACTCTTCGACGAGGCGCAGGAGCCGGAGCGCTCGGCCGTCGCGGCCGACACCGACGACCCGATCGTGATCGTCGGCATGGGCTGCCGCTACCCGGGCGGCGTCCGTTCGCCCGAGGACCTGTGGCGGCTCCTGCGGGAGGGCGCCGACGCGATCGGCCCGTTCCCGGCGGACCGCGGCTGGGACCTCGACCGGCTCGCCCACGGCGACCGCGACGGGCGCGGGCGCAGCGTCACCCAGCAGGGCGGGTTCCTGTACGACGCGGCCGAGTTCGACGCCGCCTTCTTCGGGGTCTCCCCGCGCGAGGCGATGGTCGTCGACCCGCAGCAGCGGCTCGTGCTGGAGACCGCGTGGGAGGCGCTGGAGCGCGCCGGGATCGACCCGGCGGGCCTGCGCGGCGGCGACACCGGCGTGTTCATCGGCGGCGGCAGCGGCGACTACCGGCCGGCCATCGGCCAGCTCGGGCACGTCGAGACCGCGCAGTCCGCGAGCCTGCTGTCCGGCCGGCTCTCCTACACCCTCGGGCTGGAAGGGCCCTCGGTCAGCGTGGACACCGCGTGCTCGTCCTCGCTGGTCGCCCTGCACCTGGCCGCCCAGGCCCTGCGGTCCGGCGAGTGCTCGCTGGCCCTGGCGGGCGGCGTGACGGTGATGTCGAGCCCGGTCGGGTTCGTCGAGTTCGGCGAGATGGGGGCGCTGTCCCCGGACGGGCGCTGCCGCACCTTCTCCGACGCCGCCGAGGGCACCGCGTGGTCCGAGGGCGTCGGCGTCCTGGTGGTGGAGCGGCTCTCGGACGCCGAGCGCCGGGGCCACCGCGTGCTGGCCGTCCTGCGCGGCTCCGCGATCAACCAGGACGGCGCGTCGAACGGCATCACCGCGCCCAACGGCCCGTCCCAGCAGCGCGTCATCCGGCGCGCCCTGGCCAACGCGGGCCTGACGCCCGCGGAGGTCGACGCCGTCGAGGCGCACGGCACCGGCACGAAGCTCGGCGACCCGATCGAGGCCCAGGCGCTCCTCGCCACCTACGGCCAGGACCGCGAACGGCCCGTCCTGATCGGCGCGCTGAAGTCGAACCTGGGCCACACCCAGGCGGCCTCCGGCGTGGCCGGCGTGATCAAGATGGTGCTGGCGATGCAGAACGGCGTGCTGCCGCGCACGCTGCACGTCGGCACGCCGTCCTCGCACGTCGACTGGACGGCTGGCGCCGCCGAGCTCCTCACCGAGGAGACCGCGTGGCCGGCCACCGGCCACCCGCGCCGGGCGGGCGTCTCCGCCTTCGGCGCGAGTGGCACCAACGCCCACGTCATCGTCGAGGCGCCGCCCGCGGCCGAGCCGGCCGAGGAGCGCCCGGACGACCGGCCGCTGCCCGTCCCGCTCTCCGCCGCGACGCCCGCCGCGCTGCGCGAACAGGCCGCCCTGCTGCTCGGCCACCTCGCGGCGCACCCGGAGCTGGCGGTCCGCGACCTCGGCCACTCGCTGGCCACCACCCGCACGCTGCTCGACCACCGGGCCACCGTGCTCGCCGCCGACCGCGCCGAGCTGACGCAGGGCCTGCACGCCCTCGTCGCCGGCCAGGCCGCGCCGCGGCTCGTCCAGGGCTCGGCCCTGGGCGGGAAGACCGCCTTCCTCTTCCCCGGCCAGGGCTCGCAACGCCCCGGCGCCGGGCGGGAGCTGTACGCCGCCCACCCCGTGTTCGCCGACGCGCTGGACGCCGTCCTCGCCGGTTTCGAGGGACGGCTGGCCGGGCCGCTGCGCCCGGTGCTGTTCGCGGTGGAGGGGTCGGCGGAGGCCGCGCTGCTGGATGACACGGGGTATGCGCAGCCGGCGCTGTTCGCGCTGGAGGTGGCGCTGTTCCGGCTGGTGGAGTCGTGGGGTCTGCGGCCGGACTTCGTGGTGGGGCATTCGATCGGTGAGATCGCTGCGGCGCACGTGGCGGGGGTGTTCTCGCTGGAGGACGCCTGCACGCTGGTGGCTGCTCGGGCTCGGCTGATGTCGGAACTCCCCGGTGGGGGAGCGATGGTGTCCGTCGAGGCGACGGAGGCGGAGGTGCTGCCGCTGCTGACGGACGG